>JAZUPN010000031.1:0-29616 GCA_045605245.1 Alistipes sp.
GCCCCGCACGGTGGCGTCGAAGATCTCGGATCCCGATCTTGATCTGTTCAACTCGGAGGGTACGGCTTTGAAGGCTGAGTATGAGCAGTATGTGGTGGCAACCGTTAAGCAGGAGGCTCCCGCAGTGGCTGAGGATAAGGGTGTTATCTATGCAAACGATATCGAGACGATGCACGCTTTCACGGCCGATTTCGTTGAGTTGGCTGATGGCGAGTGGCCGCGTAATGGTGCTTGGGCATCGATTCCCAACGCCTATAAGCTGACCTATCGCTCGAATGATTCGGGTGATGACCTGATCTTCTCGAAGCCCTTCTCGCGTTATGAGATCTACGGTTTCGATGGCGCGTCGAGCAAGCCCTACGATCTTTCGACCTGCTGGCTGACACTCGAAACGAGTGCAGAGTACAAGCAGCTTACCAATGGCTATAAGGTTCGTATGCGCTTGGGTAACGATCCCGCGAATGGTTTGTTCCCCAACACTCAGGCAGGCTGGGACGGCGAGAATGAGGCTACGATCGTCTTCTACGACGAGAATGACGTGGCTTATGCGCTGATCTACTGCGTGATGGATCCCAACTATATGTATGTTCCCGAAGTTTCGAGCGAGGTTAAGTTTGTCGATCCCGCAGCAGCTGAGGCGTATGGTGCCAAGTTGGAGCAGATTGTTGAGGGCGATCCCGATTTCAGCTTCGAGAAGTTGGGCGCAGGTACATTGCAGTATCGTTTGACCCACACTTCGGCAATGGGCGCACAGGCTCTCTTGTTGATGCCTTCGTACTCGATGGCCTTCTGCTATCCTTCGGAGTCGTGGCTTTCGACCCAGATGGTTGATGGCGGTACGCAGGTAATTATGAGCCCCGAAGAGGATCAGGCAAAGGGCCATATCTCGTTCCACGCAGCCGACGGAACGATGGTTGTCGATCTGATCTGTGTATTCAACTACACCGAGTAGCCCCTTTGCAGAAAATTTTTGGAGAGTGCCCCGCACGCAGAGTTGGGGCGGGGTGCTCCCCAGATTTTTCATAAACGATAAAAGAGAGTATTAATTGAGATTTTTCGAGTTTTTTGAACGAACAGTTTTTATTCAAAAAATGAAACTACTATACAGATTTACCGTATGCCTTGCGTTTTTGACACTCGCATTTGTGGGCTGCTCGGAAGATGAGCAGATCGACAACCGCGAGCCGAACTATGGCTACGTTCAATTCCGATTATTCAAAGCCGCCTCGTATGAGGCCGAGCAGACACGCGCCGTTAAGCAGACTCTCGACTACCTTGCGGAGGCCTGCAAGGTGCGAGTTATGCTTGCCTATGGCGAAACCACGTTGGCGCAGACGATGACTCTCTCGGCAGGTGCCGAGGGCGCAGCAGAATTTGGACTGCGAAGCGATAAGTTGAAACTGCTGACGGGCGAGTATCAGATCGTTACATTTACGCTCTTCGATGCCGACGATCAGCCTATCTATAACGGTGCGCCTGCTACCTCGACCACGATTAAGGTAACGGAGGGCGGTCTGTCGATGGCCGATCTTACGGTCAATGTTACTCCGCGCGGCTCGGTGCGCTTTACGTTGGTGAAGAGTTTCTCGGAGTCGGAGACCACGCGTGCAGATGAGGAGGGCGAATATACCTTCGATGAGATCAGCCACGTCAATCTTACGGTGCTCAACAAGACGACCAATGTCCGCACAACTTTCGAGAAGTTGAAGGGCACCTTCTCGATCCATTTCGACGAGTCGGACAACGAGGAGAATGGCTACCAGACCTCTTCGATCGAGTGCGATACGACGTTGTCGCTTACGGCGGGCAACTATCGCGTTACCTCGTTGGTGGCTTATGATGCGAGTGGCGTGGTACTCGAAGCGATGAATAATATCGCGGGCAGCGATTTTACGGTTGAGGATAATCGCACGACCGAGGCAAATGTCCCCGTCGAGATTCGTGCTACGAACGAATACCTTAAAGATTACTACGCTCTGCGCTCTATTTGGGAGAGCCTGAATGGCGAGAGCTGGTACTACGTGGGCGAGAACTTCCCGACGGGTGCCAATTGGGATTTCAATAAAGACCCCGATCTGTGGGGCGATCAGCCTGGTGTCGAACTGCATCCGAACGGTCGCGTTGCGCGACTTGATTTGAGCGATTTCGCCTTTTCGGGCGATATGTCGCCTGCAATCGGTCAATTGACCGAGATGGTCGAGCTCTATTTGGGCAACCATAACGACGTAAATCTGTTCACCTACGATCCGACGGCAAACGATGCAACTCTTTCGGAGCGTCGTCGCAATCGTATGGAGCACCATAAGGAGTATCTGCAAAAGATTCACATCGCAACGCAGTTCTCGGAGCCTTGTGCCCGCGCGTTGGCCGAGAAGGGTATCTCGATCCCCGCAACCTCGCTCTACCAAACGAAGAGCGAGAGCGAAATTATCGACGTGAAGAGTGGCGAGCAGAAGCAGATCAACCTCTACGATACCAATCACGGTACGCTCAATAACGGTCTGCGTTCGTTGCCTGCCGAGATTGGCCGACTGACAAAGCTCGAAATTTTCTACGTTGCCAATAGCGAGATTGAGACGTTGCCCGATGAGATTGCAAATCTCACTTCGTGTACCGACCTCGAAATCTATAACTGCCCGAAGATGACCCACTTCCCGATGGCTATTGCTGAGATGCCGGAGTTGGTGTCGCTCAACCTGTCGAATAATGCGCAGTGGTCGGCCGAGGAGATTTATGCGGGCCTTGATGCGTTGGCAAATGGTCCTGCACGTGAGAAGATTCAGATTCTCTATGCCCGTCAGAACAACCTCGAAGAGCTGCCCGCATCGTTCTCGAATCTGCACCATATCGGCCTGCTCGATTTGGCGTTCAATAAGATTTCGGTGCTGCATCCGCTGGGCAAGAATGTTGCGCCCGTACAGCTCTATTTAGACAACAACCTGATTGAGGAGTTGCCGCGCGATGAAGAGGGCTATTTCTGTGGTTATGACGATATCGAGAACTTCTCGGTGCGTTACAACCGCCTGCAAAAGGTGCCCAATATCTTCTCGGCAGATAGCCGCTTCACGATGGTCTCGGTCGATTTTTCGGGCAACCAGATCGACGGCTTTGAGGGCGAGGAGGATGGCTCGTATAAGGGTATTAAGGTTAATACGCTGACGCTGGCATCGAATCCGTTGCTGACCAAATATCCGACGGCAATCGCAAAGAGCAACTCGCTGGTCGAGTATATCGTTCTGCGTGCCTGCAACCTTGACGAGATACCCGAAGGGGCATTTACCTACGAGAATTCGATCTACTTGCAGTCGCTCGACCTCTCGTATAACAACCTTACGGATATTCCGCGCGAGTTCCACGCAGGCAATATGCCCTATTTCTATGGTCTGGACCTCTCGTTCAACAATTTCAGCGAGTTCCCCTACGAGCCGCTTGATTGCGCAGGTTTGACGGTCTTTGCAGTCCGCTCGCAGCGCAACGAGAAGGGCGAACGCTGTCTGCGCGAGTGGCCTACGGGCATCTATCAGCACGTGGGCTTGCGAGGTTTGTACCTTGGCTCGAACGACCTGCGTAAGATCGAGGATACGATCTCGACGCTTTGCTACTACCTCGATATCAGCGACAATCCGAATATCATCTTCGATGCTTCGGATATCTGCTATGCGTGGTCGGTTGGTGCCTACATTTTGCTCTACGACAAGTCGCAGAATATTATTAATTGCGATGCTATGTTGAACTAACCGCCTTAAAATGTGATGAGTATGAATATGAAAAGATATTTCTCAATCTTCGCGGCAGCCCTTTTGGCGGTTGCCTGCGACAATGGTAACGAGCCGATCGACTTCGAGATGGATCGCTCGCAGATCGAGATTGGCGAGGCGGGAGGTACGGAGATCGTGCAACTCTCGTCGGGCGACGATTGGATCGCATCGACCGATGACCCTTGGATTACGGTTTCGCCTGCCAATGGTCGCGGCTCGACACCCTGTAAGATCATTATCGACTCGGCTTTGACCGCTTCGCCCCGTACGGGCGTGGTGCGTATCGAGAATACGCGCACGTGGGAGAGCCGCGACATCACCATCGAGCAGCGCGGTTTCCCCTATTCGATCGAGATCGACGAGCCGTCGATCGAGGTGTCGAATTTCGAGGAGTACGGCTCGCGTTATTTCGATGTTAAGGTGCGTGCGAATGTCGATTTCGATGTGGTTGTGCCCGATAATGCCAATTGGCTGACCAACGAGAGCTATAAGCTGACGCTCGATCGTGGCGTACGTCCGCGCGAGGTCAATGTGCGCTTTAATTGGGACATTAACAACTCGCCTCGCGAACGTCTGGCCGAGGTTGTTTTTCGCCCCAAGAGTGAGGTGGCGATGAATCGTCAGGATGCGCTGAATGTTTGTCAGGCGGCTGCCGAACCTATTGTTGAGAATAGCCGCGAGGGCGATTCGGTGGCTCTGCTCTGCATCGCGCGCTCGCTGGGTGTATATACGATGTGGGACTCTTCGACTCCGATGAATGAGTGGAATAATGTCCGTTTATGGGAGGAGACGATGGAGGGCTGCACCCCCGATAAGGTCGGTCGTGTCCGCTCGGTCGAGTTTATGCTCTTCAACACGCGCGAGAAGTTGCCCTATGAGATTCGCTATTTGACGGCGGCCGAGGAGATCTATATCTTCGGTAATACCAATACCTTTATGCTCTCTCTCGAATTGGGCGACGAGATTTCGGAATTGACGCAGCTGAAACGTCTGACCGTAGGTAGCTATGGCCTTGTCGATCTTCCGAAGAGCCTTGCCAACTTGAAGAATTTGGAGTATGCGAACTTCTGCGCCAATAACTTCCAGCGTGTGCCGGAGGTGCTGACCAAAGAGAATTTCCCCAAGTTGCGTTCTCTCGTGCTGAATGCCAATCAGCGCAGCCTGGTCTATGATTTGAGCAACACGTCGCGTGCCGATTTAGGCGGATTTATCGAAGAGGAGGAGTTCCCGGTCGATCTGATTAAGTGGGATCTGGATACTCTGGTCCTGTCGGTTAATTACTTGCAGGGCGAGCTGCCCACCTTCGAGGATGATCCCGAAGTGCCTTACTATACGCAGGAGGAGATCGACGCTGTCGATACTTTGCCGCAGTTCCTGGTCGATAACCGCATTAAGAAGGTTATGCCCTCGACCAAACGCTTTGCGATCAATTTCAACCGTCTGTATGGCAAGTTGCCCGGTTGGTTGTTGTATCACCCTGCGTTGGATTGGTGGGTGCCTTACAGCCTTGTCTTCCAGCAGGAGGGTCGCGCACAGAATGGTCGTCAGGCGATGTTCGAGAATGAGCCGGCCAATATGAACTACTACTATGAGGTCTATCCCTTCAAGCAGAAGCCTACCGAGGAGTAACGCATATCGAGTAAGATAGACTATCAATGAAAAGATAAAAAGCTATGAGTATGAGATATAGATTGTTATACCTTTCGATCTTTGCCGCCTTTACGGCGTTGGTGTCGTGTAGCGAGGGTGAGAAACCTATGCCCACGCCTGTCGAGCCGCAGATCTCGGCCCCCTATATCGAGGGCGAACTGTTGGTGAAATTCACCCCTGAGGTGGCAGATATGATCTCGGCGGTGGAGCAGACACGCGGCGCAGTAACGCGCAGTGGCGCACCCGCATTGGACGAGGTGCTTTCGACGATTAAGAGCTACTCGCTCGAACGAGTCTTCCCCGTTGATGAGCGTACCGAGGAGCGTACGCGCCGCGAGGGGTTGCATCAGTGGTATGTTGTGCGTTTCGGCGCAGATTTTAAGGCCGAGCAGGTGGCCGAGCAGTTGTCGTCATTGGGCGAGGTGCAGAATGTCGATTTCAACCGCACAATCAAACGTGCCTATAATCGCAAGGCGACGCCGCTGTCGATCGAGCGTCTGACGGCAATGGAGCAGCGTGCGCACTCCGATGTTACTCGCGCGGGCGAGGGCGGTGCTACGATGAACGACCCTCTGTTGTCGATGCAGTGGCATTTGGTCAATAATGGCGATATGTTCTGCAAGGATGGCGCGGTTAAGTCGGTGCGCGATGCCGATGTGCAGTGCGCCGAGGCGTGGCAGCGTTCGGCAGGCGACGAGCAGGTCGTAGTTGCGGTGCTTGACGAGGGCATCTTTGTCGAGCATCCCGATTTGAAGGATAATATCTGGGTTAATGAGGGCGAGATTTGGCGCTCGCACGAGGATAACGATGGCAATGGTTATACGGGCGACATCTACGGCTACAACTTCGTTAAGAATACGGGTGTAATTTCGTGGAACAATGCCTACGATTCGGGCCACGGCTCGCACGTTGCGGGTGTGATTTCGGCCGTAAATAACAACGGCATCGGTATCTGCTCGGTGGCAGGTGGCGATGGCTCGCGTGGCGGTGTGAAGATTATGGTCTGCCAGATCTTCTCTGGCAATACGGGTTCGAGTGCGCTGGCTGTTGCGCGCGCGATTAAGTATGCGGCAGATAATGGCGCGGTGGTGTTGCAGTGCAGTTGGGGCTATGTTTCGGGTGCAGCCAATGTCTATGATTGGGGTGAGCAGGGCTTCGCCTCGCAGGAGGAGTGGGAGGCAGGTGCCCCCCTCGAAAAGAATTCGCTCGACTACTTCACCCACAATGCGGGATCGCCTAATGGCCCGATCGAGGGTGGCGTAGCGATCTTTGCGGGTGGTAACGAGAGCGCACCTATGGCGGGCTATCCCGGTGCTTCGGAGGACTATATCTCGGTGGCAGCTACGGCGGCCGATTTCACTGCTGCCGTATATACCAACTATGGCCCCGGCACGTCGGTTTCGGCTCCCGGTGGCGATCAGGATTACTACTACGACTATATCGACGAGGATCATAACTACGGCGAGGTAGGTTGCGTTCTTTCGACACTGCCTTACCACATCAGTCCGAGTGGTTACGGATTTATGGAGGGTACGTCGATGGCCTGCCCTCACGTGTCGGGTGTCGTGGCTCTCGGCATTTCGTATGCGGCACAGTTGCGTCGCCACTTTACCGAGGCCGAGATGCGCGAGTTGCTCTGCTCGACAACGGCACCGATTGATGAGTTCCAGATGGGCGCAAAGACCTATACGCGCTACGTTGCCGATATTGGCCCGATTCAGCCGATGCAGATCAACCTGAACGCCTATCGCGGTCAGATGGGTACGGGCCAGGTCGATGCGGGGGCTCTGCTTGCCGCGATCGAGGGCGCAGGTCGTCAGATGAGCTTCCCTAACCTCTATATCGCCCAGGGCGGCTCGATGGCTGTCGTTCCGTCGCGCTATTTTGAGGGTGGCGAAGAGCTGACCTACAATGTCGCAATTGACAACGGCTCGGTGGCAACGGTCAAGAGTGAGGGCGCGAAACTCCTCTTCACGGGCGTAGCAGAGGGTGTAACCTCGGCGAAGATTACGGCAAGCAACGGCGAGTCGTTCAAATTTAATATCACCGTTCGCAAGAATGCTGTAAGCGGCTGGTTGTAAGATTGATACTGCGATGCGTCGGGAGCGAAATATAGCGCGTTTGTTGGTCGTGGCCATCTTCATTGTGGCTATTACGACGACTGCGCACGCGCAAATTCGCATCATCCCCCGCGCAAAAATCGATAGCGCACGCAACGTAGCGACGACCGATGTCGGGATGCGATTCGTGGGCGACGCGACGCTCGATTTCGGTACGATTGCCGAGGATGGCGGCGCGTGGCGCGGAGTGATCGAGTGGGAGAATGTCGGTGAAAGACCGATTACGATCTCCCGAATCTCAACCTCGTGCGGATGTTTGAAGGCGGAATCGACAACGACCGAACCAACGCCACGTGGAGAGCGTGACAAGTTGAATGTTACTTACTTTCCGCAGGGACACGCGGGCGAGGTAAGCCAACGTATATTCATCTATACCGACCGTTCGGGGCAGCGACCTGCGGCGGTTGTAACCTTGCGCGGCAGGGTGCGTGCGGCGGCAGATCGTAGTGGCGACTACGCGGAGAGTTGCGGAGCGTTGCTGCTTGGTCGCAAATGGGCCCGTTTCGAGGGCGAAGGCATTCAGACGGAGCGTATTGCCTGTATGAATGGCGGCCGCAAATCGCTGAAAATCACTGCCGATACGCTCTTGACCACACGCGGAGTGAGCGTGCATACCGAGCCTGAAACATTGCAGGCGGGCGAAGAGGGTGATCTGGTTATCACCTACGAGCCTCGCGAAGATCGTTGGTCGAAGGTGCGACCGCGATTGTTCCTCAATGGGTTGGACATCGCGCCGCGTGAGCGAATGATCGAGATTTTTATGCCGAGCAGTAGCAATGAAACGCGAAAATAGAAACAAAAAACATACAATATGAAACGATTTATCTTATTGACAATTAGTCTTTTGGTGGCGACGTTCGGGTTTGTGGCGTGCGACGACGAGCCGATTGTTCCGACTGATCCGCAGTTGGAGGTTACGGCCAATAACATTGCGGGCGAGTGGAGACTTGCCGAGTGGAAGGGTGCCACGCTGTCCGAGGGTAGCTACGTATATATCGACTTTGTGCGTCGCGACAGCAGCTATAAGCTCTATCAAAATCTGGGCAGTTTTTCGACGCAGTTGCTGACAGGCAACTTCTATATCGAGATCGACGAGACGATTGGTGGCGCGGTTATTCGTGGCAACTACGACTACGATCGTGGCGATTGGTCGCACCGTTACGTGGTTACCTCACTCACTGCAACGAAGATGACCTGGGTGGCAAAGGATGATCCGGAGGATGTGAGCATCTACGAGCGCACCGAAATTCCTGCGACGATTAAGGGCGAATAGCTCTCTACACTACGCAAGAAAAACGAGCCTGCACCATAAAGGTAGCAGGCTCGTTTTCTATTTTGGAGTTGTGAAATTTTTTTTGGGGGCTGCCCTCAATCTCGATTTTATCTCTTTTTGAGAGCCGACTCGGAGGTGATCTCCACCACGCCATTCACACCGCGAAAACCGTAGAGCGGAGCCTCGTCTAAAATCTGGACCATACCTACGTCGAACAGACTAACATCGTTCAACGACTGAATCTCCTGTCCGTCGAGCACAATCATCGCATTGAAATTGACATTTGCACGATCGCCAATGCCGCCGCTCGATTTCTGTACCGAGGCGCGGTGGATAATCACGCGACCCTGATCGTCGATTTCGATGCTCGGAACGCGTGCGCGCAGTGCGCTGATCAACGAGTGCGCACCGCTACGACGCAGGTCGGCACCCATAATCTTCGACAGATCGTTCAGATATTCACGACGTTTAACCCATTTTTCGCCCTCGCTGACGAGTGCAGCATCTTCGCTCACCTCGACACCATCTGCACCCCAGACGATGCGCATTGATTGACGACCTTCGACCTTCACTTCGCGTATCTGCTTGTTGCATTTGATCTCCAAAATGTCGTCGGCATTGAGTGTTGTGAATCCGAAACGCCCCTGCTTGTCGGCATTTGCCGCCAGGTCGGAGCCTTTGATCGAGAGCTGAGCTTTCAAGCCCTTACCGTTGGGAGCAACAATCTGCCCGTTGAAGGGCGCGGGTTGCTGTGCCGAAAGTGCGACCCACGCTACCAGCGCAAAGGCCGCAAGCAAAAACTTTTTCATAGTGTATTGATTTTGAAATCAGTCAATTAAGGAATTATCTCCTGCTCGTGCAGCCATTTAAGCAGTTCGGGCAGGCACTCGGCAGACGGCTCGGCGGTCATCACTTTGAGTGAAATGTGCTCGCCCATACCGTTCAATGTTTCGAATTGGAAGTCGGGATTGTTCTCATAATCGACCGTCGGGGGAGTCTCGCCCTCAAACAGCGCAACAGCTTCAGCGGTCATCGCCTCCAATTTGAGCAGCCAGGGACGGATGTCGCCATAGAACAGACGATCGCTCTCCGACGACGAATCCTTCATCTTTTTCAATTCGACACACGCCGCGTGAATCTCGCGCAACTCTTTGAGCAGAGCCTGATGGTCGGGTTTGCCGCGCTTAATCGAGAGTTTGTAGCGCTCAAAGAGGTATGTCAGACCGTCAGAATCGAAATAACGCAGATAGGGAGCTGCTTTGCGCAGAGCTGCGGCGCGCTCCTTACCAACAACGGCCGGCAGCGATGCCTCCCAGCTCTTGTCGTTGTTGAATGCGTCGCTGTTCCACGTGTAGTCGGCAACGCTGAACAGAGGAATTTTCGACGCTGCGCCCTGCTGCATCGGGTTGATAATGATCGTATTAACGCCCGACAAACTGCTCTCCAAACGGGCGAGGTTGTCGATGTGCGACTCGTCGCGGAAGTTGGTGTACATATCCATAATGAAGAGCTTCGTGAAGTCGGCATCGTTGCAGGCGTAGTTCCACCACCAACTCAAATTGCGGCCCAGATATTGGGTGATGTGCGAAATATCCTCATTGCTGGGTACCGACCAAACGTTGCGACCGGTGATGTAGATCTCGATCTTGGGATCGGTCTTTGAGAGCGCGTTGAAGAAGTGCTTTGTGCCTTCGGGAGTACTCCACGAATAGCAATAGAGCTGCGGAACGTAGTGCAGCGGCTTGACCAGATCGGCAGCGGGTGCATTGGTGCTGTTCCAACGCTTGTCGATCATCTTTTGGAGTTGATCGAGGTTGCGAGCGCAGACCTCCATCTCCTCGACCTCGGTCGGCACACCCACGTCATCGACAAAGACACCGAATTGACGTACTCCCAACGAGTACATACTCTCGAATTTGGTCATAATCTTTCGAAGCACCTCCTCGCTGTCGGCCTTGGCAAAGGCGCGGCCAGGGTGGATAGCCCAGATGAAATTGACCTTCGTAGAGTGAGCTACGTCGGTGATATCGCGCATCATATCCTGTGTCAGGAAACCGATATGCTTCTGATGTTCAGTGATTTCGGTGGGGTAGGGCTCACTCCAATAGCGCGAGTGGTACTCGTCTGATTTTGCGCCATACATATATGTATTCATCTTGAAACGAGCCATAAAGCGGAAGAGATCCTTCGTAACTTCGGCCGTATAGGGAACGCCGTAGTAGCCCTCGATAACGCCACGATAGCGCGTGTCGGCATAGTCCTCGATCAGCACACACTGCATATCGGTCGTGCCCTGATCCAACATCTGTTCGAGCGAAGCCAGGCCATAGAAAACCGCGTCGGTATGCTCACCCAAGATAACCACCTGTGCGGCACCGCGCCCGTTGCCCGTAAGCGTGAGCAGGTGGCGATCATACTTCTCATCGAGTGCAAAGACCGAGCGATCGAGGCAGAGCGACGTAACGTGGCGATCGACCGTACCCTTCGAGCCGGCAACGCCGAGCAGCAGATTCGAGCCACTCTTGGCGATGGTCTTCGACACGTTGGCCTTAAATCCGTGATCGGTGAGTACCTGCACGGCGCGGTCGATGGTCGTCTGGTCGATCTGCTCCTCGACAACCACGTTGACCTGCGGCGTGAAGCTCGCCGTACACTCGAATCCATATTGATTCTGCGGAGTGGGGTAGATTGTGTAGATGTTGTGCGACGAGGCGGTCAGCGCAGCCAATGAACACACAAAGAGCGAAAGAAATCGTTTCATTATCGGGTAGTTTTTAGTTTTATAAATCAGTTTATCCTCACAAATTTAACGAAAAAATTGAGAATTTCAACGCTTTTTGCCGCATATCCGACTAATGGTTGAGATTTTGACTGTGGCGGAGTGCGGAAAATTCGGAAAGGATTTTTAATTTTGTGATTACGAAATGCAAAAAAACGAATCTCTATATGAACCTCGAAAAAGTGTATAACAATACTATCGAACAGATCGCCGAGCAACTCTCGACCGATCTTGCGCAGGGCCTTTCGGCCGAAGAGGCGGCAACGCGTCTGGCCCGCGACGGCTACAACGAATTCCGCAAAACAAAACACACCACGCTGCTTGTGAAATTCCTCGCGCAGTTCAAGAGCTTTATGATCCTGGTGCTGATCGCGGCGGCCGTTATTTCGGGCGTTGTGGGCGTGATGGAGGGCGAGGGCTTTACCGATGCCATTATCATTATGGTTATCGTGGTGCTCAACGCCATTATCGGCGTGGCGCAGGAGGCCAAGGCCGAGAAGTCGCTCGATGCGCTGGAAAAGATGGCGGCACCGCACTGCAAAGTCGTTCGCAATGGCGAGGTGCAGGTGATCGAGTCGCGCGAACTGGTTGTGGGCGATGTGGTCGAGATCGAGACTGGCGACAGCGTGCCTGCCGATATGCGCCTGACCGAGTCGGTCAATTTGAAGATTCAGGAGGCGGCCTTGACGGGCGAGTCGCTGCCTGTTGAGAAACAGACCGCAGTGATCGAGGGCGAGGCTCCGATTGGCGATCGAACCAATATGGCCTTCTCGTCGTGTTCGGTTACCTATGGTCGCGGTCGCGGTGTGGTTACGGCTGTTGGTGAGGCCTCGGAGGTGGGTAAAATCGCCTCGATGATTCAATCTGTTCCCGAAACCAAAACCCCGATGCAGCAGCGTCTGGATCAGCTGGGTAAGTACTTGGCTGTGGCGGCGTTGGTTATCTGTGCGCTGATCTTCGTTGTCGGTATTTTGTACGGCAACGACCTGATGACTATGTTTATGACGGCGGTGAGCCTGGCTGCGGCGGCAATTCCCGAAGGTCTGCCTGCGGTTTCGACTATTGTGCTGGCAATCGGCGTGCAGCGTCTGGCGAAGAAGAATGCCATTATCCGCAACCTGCCCTCGGTCGAGACGTTGGGTAGCACGACCGTAATCTGCTCGGATAAGACGGGTACGCTGACCCAAAACCGAATGACCGTTACGCATATCTATACCGATAATGTCCTGGTGGCTGACGACATTGTCGATACCGATGCCGAGCGACTGCTGGTGCGTATCGCCAACCTTGCCAACGACGGTAAGTTGAGCCGCGAGGGTGATCGCATTCAGACTCTTGGCGACCCGACCGAGACGGCTCTGCTCGATCTTGGCTTGAAGTGGGGATTCTATAAAGATAGGCTCGATGCGGAGGCTCCGCGTGCGGGTGAGATTCCGTTCGACTCGGAGCGAAAACTGATGTCAACGATCCACCGCGATCCCGCATCTGGTCGCTTGATGGTGGCCGTTAAGGGCGCGATGGACGAGATGTTGGCCTGCTGTAAGCAGATTCACGTTCGCGGTGTGGAACGCGACCTTACGGACGAGGATCGTGCGCGTCTTAATGATGCCTACCACGATATGGGAGGTCGCGCACTGCGTGTGTTGGCAATGGCCTACAAGTATATTGATGAATTGCCTGCAACGATCGAGCCTGCGACAGTTGAGTGCGATTTGACCTTTGTCGGTATGGTCGGTATGATCGATCCTCCGCGCGAGGAGGTGAAGGATGCTGTGGCCGAGTGCCGCGCGGCAGGTATTCGACCTGTGATGATTACGGGCGACCACCGCATTACGGCTACGGCTATTGCTCGTGCGCTCGGAATTATGGAGGAGGGCAATACGGTCCATACGGGCGTTGAGGTGCAGGCTATGTCTGACGACGAGTTGCGTGCTACGGCCGAGCACGCGGCGGTCTTTGCTCGTGTTGCTCCCGAACATAAAGTACGCATTGTCAAGGCGTTCCAGGAGCGTCGCAATGTGGTTGCGATGACGGGCGACGGTGTGAATGATGCGCCGGCGTTGAAGTTGGCCGATATCGGCGTGGCGATGGGTATTACGGGTACCGATGTGTCGAAGGAGGCTGCCGATGTGATTCTGACGGATGACAATTTCGCAACGATTGTCAGCTCGGTTTCGGAGGGTCGTCGCATCTACGACAATCTGATGAAGTCGATTCAGTTTATGCTTTCGACCAATCTGGGTGAGATTTTGGTGCTCTTTACGGCGGTGATCTGCAATATGGTAACGCCGTTGTTGCCGATACATATCCTCTGGATTAATCTTGTTACGGACTCGCTGCCCGCATTGGCGTTGAGCGTCGATCCCGCAGCGCGAAATATTATGCGTCGCCGCCCGATCGATCCCGATCAGGGCATTTTGACGCGCGGCTTCGTCATCCGTATCGTCTTGCAGAGTATCCTCATTTCGGGCTTGGTGCTTGCGGCCTATCAAATCGGTCTGCGTACATCGATCGACGTGGCTCGCACGATGACCTTTGCGGTGCTGGCATTCTCGCAGATGTCGCTCATTTTCAGCATCCGTTCGGGTAAGGAGAACGCCTTCTCGATCCTCTTTACAAATGGCCTGCTGTGGGGCGCGATTCTGTTGGTTGTTGCGCTGATGCTCGGTGTGATGTTGATCCCTGCGTTGCAGTCGATCTTCCACGTAACATCGCTCTCGTGTGAGCAGTGGCTGTGGGTTGTCGGTCTGTCGGTAGCTCCGTTTGTGGTGAGCGAGATCGCAAAGCTCTTTGTTCGTAAATAGCCGATATGGGCTCGGCGCAGAGAGGACATATCGCAGGCGAACTGCTTGTGGTCGGTGCGCTTGCACTACTCTCCGCGATTGTTCAGATCGTGGTGGGGAATTTCCCGTTGTCGCTGTTCCGATTCCCGCTGTCGCTGATTCTCTTTGTCGCGTGGGTGGCAATGATAGCCATCCTCTATAAGCGATTTGGAGAGTCGCGCGTGGTGCAGTCGCTCTTGTCGCGCCGCGCGACGTGGCTCTCGATAGGGCTGTTGGTCGCAGTCGGTCTGTGGCTTGGCCTGCAACGCGAGCCCGCATCGACAGCGTGGCCGACGGTCGTGGCACTTCTCTTTGTCCTTCTGCATTTGGCATTGGTTACGTTGCGCGGTTGGCGCAATGAGGGCGGTGTGCGTTGGCGTTTTCTGCTCAATCACCTCGGTCTATGGCTGGCATTGACGGCCGGTTTCTGGGGTGCGCCTGATCGTGAGGAGCTGCGCTCGATAGTCGCACGCGATGTGCCGACACACGAAGTGTTCGATAGTGAAGGTCGCATATCAAGAGTCGAATACGAATTGCAACTTGCTGATTTTGAGGTGAAATATTATGCCGACGGTACGCCTTCGTCGTTTGTGGCGCAGGTGGTTGTCGATGGCCGACAAGTCGCTCTGCAAGTCAATCATCCCTATCGTCGTACGTGGAACGAAACGCTCTATCTGGTCAGCTATGATGCTGCTCCGCAGGGCGAGCAGGTGCAATATTGCATAGTCGAGATTGTGCGCGACGGGTGGCGCTGGCTCGCGCTGACAGGTATTGTGATGATGCTCGCAGGTGCGGTGTTGCTCTTCTTCGCAGGACCGCGTGGCAATGCGACATTGGAGCGCGAGGGTGTGGCGCGGGCTTCGGCGAGCGAAGAACGAAGAGAGGAGGTTGAGCGATGATGAGCGGCTGGACACTATTGCCATATTTCGCGGTGGCGACCATTCTGCTCTCGATCGGGGCGGCAGTTGCGGCGTTGCGCAGCAAGGAGCGCAGTCGAGTGGCGGTTGCACTTTCGGTTGCGGGCGTGGCGGTGTTAGCTCTGTTTGTGGTGATGCTGTGGGGTGCACTCTCTCGTCCGCCGTTGCGCACAATGGGTGAGACGCGATTGTGGTACTCGCTCTGTCTGTTGGTGGCGGGACTATTTACATATCTGCGTTGGCACTATCGTTGGATCTTGTCATTCTCGGCTCTGCTTTCGACGGTATTTCTCACGATCAATCTTCTACGCCCCGAAATTCTCGATCAGACACTTATGCCGGCACTGCAAAGCGGTTGGTTTGTGCCGCACGTGGCGATATATATGTTCTCATACGGACTGTTAGGATGTGCGACGTTGCTGGCTCTCTATGGGTTGTGTCGCCCCGAACGCGATCTGCGCGAGGCGATTGATCGACTGCTCTATGGTGGTGTGGGACTCTTTACGGTCGGTATGCTGACGGGTGCGCTGTGGGCAAAGCAGGCGTGGGGCGCATATTGGAGTTGGGATCCGAAGGAGGCGTGGGCATTGGCGACGTGGGCCCTCTATTTGGTGGCGATACATCTGCGCGGCGGTGCGCGACGAAGACTCTATGTGGTGCTGATTGTGGCCTTTCTTGCGCTGCAAATGTGTTGGTACGGAGTGAATTATCTCCCCTCGTCGGAGCGAAGCATCCACACCTATAATCAAGAATAAATCAATAAGTTAGAATAGTCGATAGACAATCGTCGGGCCGTCGGTAAGAACTTCAAACTCCTCGCCGAGCGACTCGTTTGATACCCCTTGCCACATCGCTGAAAGTCGATCGTGGGGAGGCTCGTAACGCAGCCCGCGCGTCGAAATGCGTGTCGCAGGCGAGAGCGTAAAGAGCGAAACTTGCTCCTCTGCGTAGCTCTCGAACGCGGCCTCGCGGTCGATAAAATCAAATACGCCACGATCGCCAACCATTTGAATTTCAATATCATTCATTCGTGCGGCAAGCAACATCAGATTGCCGATCGAGTGATCTTCGCGACGACCGAATGCGCCGAGAACAACCACACGCTGCGCCCCACGTTCGACAGCCACCGAGAGCGACTTCCACAGATCGTTCGTATTCTGATCGGGGCGATGGCAAAGTCTATCGGCAAGACGTTCGCGTAGCTCCGCCGAGAGTGAGTCGAGATCGCCCACAATGGCTGTCGGGTTGCCGCCATTGCGGCAGAACTCCTCGGCCGCGCCGTCGCAGCAGATAACTTCGCGTGCCTGCTCCAAGAGCGCACGTGCAACTGCGCCATCGGGGTAGTCGCCTGCGGCAAGAATGACCACATCGGGGCGGTCGGTCGATTTCGGGAGATTATATTTGCGCATTTTCATTCATCATTTTGATCCAACGGCGGTATCCGACCCACGCCAAGAGGGTATAAAGTCCATAGAGCGCAGCGGTAGGGTATAGCCCCTTGTAGATATAGAGCCCACAGCAAACTGCATCGACAACAAGCCATACGAGCCACTGCTCCACGTACTTATGGGCCAACATATAGAGTGCTACGATGCTCAACGCGGTGGTAAAGCTGTCGCCATAGGGTACTGTGCTATCGGTGAAGTTTAGGAGTATTGCGGCGATTATGGCCGTTGCCACAACGGCAATGGCGGTGAAGGGCGCGATCAGTCGTCGCGGAGTGTGGGTAATGGGCAGAGTCTTGCCATTTTCGCCCTTTTGCAGCCAGATAAACC
Source organism: Alistipes sp. (assembly GCA_045605245.1). GTDB lineage: Bacteria > Bacteroidota > Bacteroidia > Bacteroidales > Rikenellaceae > Alistipes. The sequence continues at coordinate 17,095 of JAZUPN010000031.1, forward strand.
AACCATAAACGGCCGCGCCGAGGTAGTAGATGTTGATGCCCATATCGGCATAAAATCCTGCGTCGTGATAGACGAAGATGTAGATTGCAGGCATAACGATATTTGCGGCCCAGAGCCACACCGAAGCGCGGTATTCCAACCAGATATAGAGCAGTCCGATGATTGCTCCGACGATTTCGAGCCACAACATTGTTTCGAGAGTTTGCCTTAACGGCTACAAAGATATGAAAATTTTCTCCGATTGTAGCAATCATCATCGCGGATAGGTCGAATTTGGGCGCGTGAGCGATTGAGGATTGAAAAAAATTGCTAACTTTGTAAATTGAGCGAGAAAGCAAATAGTAAAATAATAACCCATAAAATCGTTATCTTATGAAAATCAAATCGTTAATCATTCTTGCAGTGTCGGCACTCGTAATGACCGCCTGCGGTAATAATCAGAATAATAAGGCTGCGGAGGAGACTCCTGCGGCTGTGGCCATTGCAATCGACAGCCTCTATGTCAATGGTGAGGCTCTGGTCGGTGAGCTGATCGAGATCGAGGGTGTCTGCACCCACATCTGCTCGCATAGCGCAAGCAAAATTTTCCTTATGGGCGACACCAATCCGAAGGCTCTGCGTGTTGAGGCAGCCGAGTTGGGCAGCTTTGCGCAGGAGTGTGTCAATAGCGTGGTGAAGGTGCAGGGTATGCTTCGCGAGGAGCGTATCAATGAGGAGTATTTGCAGCGTTGGGAGCAGCGCATTGCCGATAAAACTGCCGAGCAGCACGGCGACGGCGATGGTGGTTGCGATACCGAGAAGTCGGCACGTGGCGAGACGGCCAATAGCGATGAGGGGCGTATTGCCGATTTCCGTGCTCGCATTGCGGAGCGTCAGCAGGCCGAGGGTAAGGACTATCTGTCGTTCTATTTCGTAGAGGCTGTGGCTTATGAAGTTGTCGAGTAACGATCTGCGTCGTTGGTGCCGCCTGCTGCATCGTGATCTGTCGTACTTCTTTACGGGTGCGGTGTTGATCTATGCCATTTCGGGTATCTATATGAACCATCGCGATAAGATCAATCCTCACTATTCGGTTACACGTACCGAGCAGATAATCAATTCGTTGCCGACGCAGTCGGAGTGCGATCGCGTGGCCGTCGAGCAGATTATGGAGCAGATGGGCGTGAGCGAACGATATACCAAGCACTACTTTCCGCGCGAGGGTCGAATGAAGGTCTTTTTGAAGGGCGGCTCATCGCTCGAAGTCAATTTCGCAACTGGTGCGGCGGTCTATGAGTCGTTGCAACGCCGCCCGCTGGTTAGCTCGATGACTACGCTGCATTACAACCCCAATAAGTGGTGGACCATCTTCTCGGATGCCTTCGCCATTGCGCTGATCTTGATCACGCTGACGGGCGTGTTTATGGTCAAGGGCAACAAAGGTCTTTGGGGTCGTGGCGGTATTGAACTTTTGCTCGGTATCGCTTTGCCGATATTACTGCTCTTTTTAAGTAAATAGTTGAAATTCAGAATGAAACAATTTCTTTCGATGTCCGTCTTTGCCGGTCTTTTGATCGGCATAGCCGGACTTGTATATCTTCGCGTCGGCGGTCTTGCAGGCGCAGTACTCTTTGCTTTTGGACTGTTGTGCGTGGTGATGTGCGGCGCACAACTCTATACGGGCAAATCGGGGTTCCTGCCCTATAAGCAGATCCCGCGCCTGCTGCTGATGCTCGCAGGTAATGCCGTAGGTTGTCTTCTGGCGGCCTGCATTGCCCGTTATTGCGGTACAGAGAGCCTGCACGCAAACCTCGATACGATCCTCGCGGCACGTCTTGCGGCATCGTGGGATGCACTGCTCGTAACGTCGGTTGGTACGGGTATGATTATGACCCTTGCGGTCTATGGCGCACGTCGCGGCCACTATTGGCCCCTGCTGTTCGGTGTGCCTGTATTCATTATGTGCGGTCTTCCTCACTGCGTGGCCGATGCATTCTACTACGCTGCGGCTCTGCTCTTTGGTAAGTTCGAGGTGCTGATGCTCTGGGCGTGGCTGTGGGCGATCGTCGGCAACTATATTGGCTGCAATCTGCCCCGCTGGTTTATGGGCGAGACCTTTGAAGGGTAGGGCTTTCGGGCGAGAACTATTCGTTTCGTTAAAAAAACAAGCGATCGCCCGCGGGACGATCGCTTATTTCTTGCTTGGTTGAAACCAGAGGGTTTACTTGTTCGAAACCATACGCTTCTCCTTGATACGAGCCTTCTTACCGGTGAGCTCACGCAGGTAGTAGATACGTGCACGGCGAACAACACCAACCTTGTTCAGCTCGATCTTCTCGATGTGGGGCGAGTAAAGGGGGAAGATACGCTCAACGCCTACGCCGTTCGAAATCTTACGGATGGTAAACATCTTGGTCATACCGCGACCCTTGATCTGGATAACAACACCACGGAAGCTCTGCAAACGCTCCTTGTTACCCTCGACGATTTTGTAAGTTACGGTAATGGTATCACCGCTCTTGAATGCGGGAATCTCCTTCTCCGCCCACAAAGCCTGCTCAACAGACTTGATAATTTGATCCTTGTTCATTGTTATAACAATTGTTTTGAATTTAGCGCGAAATATTACGGCTGCACGAATCCTACCATAACGATCTCATTCTCCGATCGATAATCCCGTTGCGTTTTCACTCTTTCGGCTGACCCTTTATTTTGATAAAAGCCCTCAAATCATAGACCTTTCACCTCCACAAACGCCCCCTCAATGTGTTGCGCCCCTCGGTTCGCACCCTCGTAAGAGATTTCTACACTCCCATTTGGGACGACAAAATTACGCGATAAAAAGGTAATAGACAAATTTTTAGAGCGAAAAATGGCTTTGACCGCCCGAAGATATGCCGAAAAGAGGGAATTTTTGCTACCTTTGTCATCGAAGATATGCCGAAAATTAACGAATATAATACCCAAGTATATACGAAATGAAGAAACCTCTGATATTCATAACCAACGATGACGGCGTGAATGCCAAGGGCTTCCGCCTGCTCATTGATGTCGCTGCGCGTTATGGTCGCGTTGTTGCTATTGCCCCCGCCGAGATGCAATCGGGCAAGTCGAATGCGATTACGATGTATCAACCTCTCTTCCTGAAAAAGGTTGTCGATGAGCCTGACAAGCAGGTCTATTCGCTTACGGGCACTCCGGTCGATTGCGCAAAGATGGCTTTCGATAATCTGCTGCTCGGCGAGAAGGTCGATCTGGCTCTGTCGGGTATCAATCACGGCTCAAATGCAGGTATCAACGTGCTCTATTCGGGCACGATGGGCGCAGCTATGGAGGGTAGTTTCTATGGCTGTCCGTCAGTGGGCCTGTCGCTTGATGATCACGACCTCGATGCCGATTTCGACGGCGCGTTGGAGGTGGCTGCGATGATGATCGAGAAGATGCTCGGTGTGCAGTTCGACGAGCAGGTCTGCCTCAATGTCAATGTCCCTACTGTTCGCCCTGAGGAGTTGAAGGGTCTGCGCATCTGCCGCCAGACGCGAGGTTTCTGGCGCGAGGAGTATGACCGCCGTCAAGATCCGCGTGGCAACGACTACTTCTGGCTGCACGGCGCATTTTGCAATGCCGAACCCGATGCGGAGGAGACCGACGAGTGGGCTCTCAAAAATGGCTACGTTACGGTCGTTCCCGTTAAGATCGATATGACCAACTACGGTTTGATGGACCGCTTGAAAGGAGTGTTGTAAAGTTCGATAAGAGGCTCGACGAAAGCGGTTGCGTTATAGACTGTTGTCGGCAACCTCGCGCGCGAGCGCGCGTGATGCGTAATATAGGTCTTGCCAATTCCTTCCACTTGGGTTACGTAAGTACCATAGCCGTAAGCCTGTGCACCTTCACCCGTACCCATAAACGAGTGATCGAAACGATCAAACTTCGCTCCGCTACCGTGATAGACAATCTGAAATTCGGGCAATTTTACATCGTTTTGTATTGCAATTTCAGCATCTTTGCGTATCTTTGCAGCGTCGCTCCTGCCGATGGTTGGCGTTTCGGACGTTCTGTTCAGGGTTCTTTGAGCATTGGACACATCGGAGAGCTCAGCCCACATATTAATTGTTTCGAGATCATCTACGCTGTTATCGAGTTCCTTCTCAATCACTACAACATATCCGTTGGAGAGGTTTTTATAATACCTCACCGATTCTCTATTATTTTTAGTGCTGCCTTTTTTTACAAAATCGGGAGCAACCATAATATAAAGTAAAGCGGCTACGAATTCTCGTAACCGCTTTTTTGTTTGTGGACCCAGAGGGGCATGATCCCACGACCTTCGGATTATGAGTCCGCTGCTCTAACCGACTGAGCTATGGGTCCAAGGTGCTATTTGCGTTTGCAAAAGTACGCTAATTTCAGAAAACTTGCAAAATTAATCTCACAATTATTTTCGATTAACAATTTATTTTCTTAATTTCGCAAATGAGATTGTAGCGTGTGAGGTGCTATTGGTGTGTCCTCGGAACGGTCAAATGGCTATATCTCAAAACTTAACAGAAAGAATAAACTAAAAACAGGTAAAACTATGAAGAAATTTCTGCTTTTGATCGCTGCTGTGATTATCTCGTCGGCAGCTTCGGCTCAGTATTATGATTGGGCGATCGGTGTACGCGGTGGTGCGAATGCAACGTCACTATCTGTTAAGCATATATTTAACAATGGTAACGCTGCAGAAGCTTTGATCGGTTGGGGATATTCAACATACGGCAGTGCGTCAAGACACGGTGGTGGATTTAACTTTACCGGCCTGTATGAGTGGAACGTCCCCATCATTGGCAATGGTTTTAACCTCTACTATGGCGCAGGTGCTCATCTAGGAGCTTGGAATTATAAGGAAGTTACTAGAAAAAACGGTTTTAATCTTGGTTTAGATGCCATAGTCGGTTTGGAATACTCGTTAAAGTCTGCACCGCTTGCATTCTCTATTGATTACAAGCCACGACTTGAGTTCTTGCCAGAACCGGATTTTTTTGGATGGCTTGATTTTGCGCTGGGTATTAAGTACACATTCTAAAACTATAACTGACTATGGAAGAGAAGAAGATGTCGTTCGACGAGAAGATGGATGCTCTCGAAGATAAGGTAGATGCTCTGCTTGACAAGATCGAAGATAAGGCAGAAGAGTTGAAGGATAAGCTCGAAGTTAAGGTCGAGGAGTTTAAGGAGAAGTTCGAGGACAAGGCCGAGGATTGGAAGGAGAAGGCTGAGGCTTTGAAGGATCAACTCGAAGATAAGGCCGACGAGTTGAAGGACAAGTTGGAGGATAAATTCAAGAAGGAGGAGTAGCTGCGGCGACTCCGCTTGGGCTTGATACCGAACGCGCTAATGGCTGAAAATGAGCCAAAAGTTACGAAAAAAGTGAAAAAAGAGGCGTAAAAGTTTGCGCCTCTCTTTTTTTGTCGTATCTTTGCCGCACTTTATTACGTAATAAACTAACAAAAAGACGAAAATGAAAAAAGGTATTCATCCTGAAAATTATCGTTTAGTGGCGTTCAAGGACATGTCGAACGACCACGTGTTTTTGTGCAGGTCCGCCGTTTCGACAAAGGAGACCATCGAAGTGAACGGCGAAACCTATCCCGTGTATAAGATGGAAATCTCGAACACTTCACACCCGTTCTACACCGGTAAGATGAAGTTGGTAGACACCGCTGGTCGCGTCGATAAGTTTATGAGCCGCTACGCAAAGCACTACGATAAGAGAAACGCTGCTAAGAAGTAATTTTGGCAAAGTTTACAACAAACAAGCCCTGCAACTTTTGAGTTGTGGGGCTTTTTGTTTGCCTTGTGTGCAGGAGAGCAACGCAATGAAAGAGCGTGTCGTGTGAGGTTTGTGGCGCACAACACAATTTTTGAGGAGCAATTACGTTTCGTTGATGGCAAAAGGTGATTTCAGATTATCTATTTTTTTCACTATATTTGCTCGAAAGAAAGAATAAAAACATCAAACGAATATGGATAAAAACGTAACAAAAACAATCAAGTATATCGGTGTCGATGATCTTGATCTCGACCTGTTTGAGAGCCAATACATCATCCCTAACGGCATATCGTACAACTCGTATCTTATTATTGATGAGAAGGTTGCGATTATGGATACGGTCGATGCCCGAAAGTATGAAGAGTGGCACGAGAATCTGCACGAGGCACTTGGTGATCGTAGCCCCGATTACCTTGTTGTGCAACATATGGAGCCTGATCACGCGGGTGGAATGGCGGCCATTATGGCGGAGTTCCCCGCGATGAAGATCGTAGCTTCGGCTCGCGCGGTGCAGATGATGCCGCAATTCTTCGAGGAGTGCAATTTTGAGGGCCGCACGATCGCGGTGAAAGAGGGCGATACATTGTCGTTGGGTGCTCACACCCTGCATTTTGCGATGGCTCCGATGGTGCATTGGCCCGAAGTTATGGTCAGCTACGATTCGACCGATAAGGTGCTCTTCTCGGCCGATGCTTTTGGCAAGTTCGGCGCGTTATCGCACGAGGAGGATTGGGCGTGCGAGGCTCGTCGCTACTATTTCAATATCTGCGGCAAGTATGGCGTTCCCGTGCAGACGTTGATGAAGAAGTTAGCTGCGCTCGATGTTGAGATTATCTGCCCGTTGCACGGCCCGATATTGAGCGAAAATCTGGGTTATTACATCGGCTTGTACGATACGTGGAGTCGCTATGAGGTTGAGAGTGAGGGCGTTTTTATCGCCTTTGCGTCGATCCACGGCGGCACGGCGGCAGTGGCGCATAAGTTGGCCGAAATTCTGCGTACAAGAGGTGTTAAGAGGGTGTCGGTAGCCGATTTGAGCCGCGACGATATGGCCGAGGCGGTCGAGGATGCTTTCCGCGTGGGCACTCTGGTTGTGGCTGCGGCATCGTACGACTCGGATGTCTTCCCACCGATGCGCGATTTCCTGCACCATTTGCAGATGAAGAGCTATCAACGTCGCCGCGTGGCTATTATCGAAAATGGCTCGTGGGCACCGACCGCAGGTCGCATTATGCGCGGAATGTTGGAGCAGATGAAGGAGATCGAGATTGTCGAGCCGATGGTTACAATTCGTTCGCGAATGAAGCGTGCCGACCTGCCCGCTTTGGAGACACTGGCCGACGCACTGCTTGCATAAGCCCCTGAACAACAATTAATAAACCCCAGCGCGATGAAGATCTTTTTCTTGAGCCTGATGGCCGCATATGTGGGTGGTAACAGCTATATTTTTGTTCGCGCACTGCAACAGATGAGTGGTGCGCCGATGGCTGTGCGCGTGCTGTTTGGGGTGCTGTATTGGGTTGTTGCGATGGCTCTGTTTGCATCGTTCGCACAGCGAGATTTGTCGGTGCCGGCATCGGTCGGGCGAGTGCTTTTTACGATCGGATCGGTGTGGTTGGTCTTTACGCTTTATATGGTTATCGCGCTGATTGCAACCGACTTGGCGCATTGGCTGTGGCCGTCGTTCAAATGCGGATTTTGGATTGCGTCGGTGGTCGTTTGCGCAGTTCTCGCATATGGATATTGGAACTATCGACACCCTCGCGTGGTCAAGTTGGAGTTGGAGGTTGATCGCCCGATCGAGGGCGGAGCGATGCGCATCGTGGCGGCGAGCGACATCCATTTAGGCGAGGGAACGGGGCGCGATGCCCTGCGACGATATGTCGAGATGATTAACGCGCAAAGCCCTGATGTTGTGCTCATTGCAGGCGATTTGATCGATAATTCGGTTGTGCCCGTAATGCGCGATGCGATGTGTGAAGAGTTCGATTCGATCGATGCCCCAATCTATATGTCCGCAGGTAACCACGAGTATATCAGCGGTTTGCAGAGGGTTGAAGAGCTATTAAGCGACACCCCGATACGCTTGTTGCGCGACTCGATAGCGGTGCTGCCGAATGGGGTGCAGGTGATTGGTCGCGACGATCGCTCGAACCGTCATCGAGGGTCGCTCTCTGCGCTGGTTGCGAAGGCCGATGCGGCGAGTCCGATCATTGTTCTTGACCACCAACCCTATAATCTTGACGAGTCGGAAAAACTCGGTATCGACCTGCAAATCAGCGGTCATACGCATCGCGGTCAGGTGTGGCCGTTGAATTGGCTGACCGATCGAATGTATGAGCAGAGCTACGGTTATCGCCGTTGGTCGAACACTCATATCTACGTTTCAAGTGGTCTTTCGCTGTGGGGCCCTCCGTTTAGAATCGGCACCCGAAGCGAGTTGGTAGTAATAGATCTTAAAAACGAATAACTATATGGCAGACAACTATTTAGGCAAAAAGATGGAGGAGTATATGGCTCGTCGCGATGCGGCTGCCGCACCTCGTCGCACACCCACGCTCTCGCGACTGCTGGCGAAAAATCGCAGCCACCGCGCCTACGACCCTGCGTTCATTGTGCGTGAGGATCAACTGCGACGCATTATCGCGGTCAATACCCTCACGCCGTCGGCGCGCAATCAGCAGGTGTTGCGTTTCCGCGCGGTACTTGCGGATGAGGCGGCGAAAGTGCGCCCCTATATCCGTATGGGAGCGGCGTTGCCCGAACTGAATCTGCCGGCGGCAGGTACTGAACCGAATGCCTATATCGTCATCTGTTCGACGGTCCCCGAAACGCGCGAGGTGAGCATTGATCTGGGCATCTCGGTACAGTCTATGTTGCTGCAAGCCACCGAGATAGGATTGAATGGATTGTGCATTGCCTCTTTCGATCGTACAGCCGTAAAGGAGGTGTTGGCACTCCCATACGAGCCGCTATTGGTCGTGGCGATTGGGCGTGGAGCCGACCGCATCGAACTGACCGAAATCTCGGCCGCCGACGACCACCGATACTACCGCCGCGACGGTGTTCATTACGTTCCGAAAGTTGCCCTCGACGAGTTGATTATTAAATAAAATGCCCCACATACACGCTGAAAGCCACCCCGCGAGGTGGCTTTTACCTTATATATAACGGTGGTTTGAAAACTATTTTGTATCTTTGCAAAAATCTATTGACTGAAAACTATGGGATTATTCGATTTTTTTAAGAAGAAAAAGGCCGAAGAGCAGGCCGCTGCACCCGAAACCGCAGCCGCCGAGCGCGAGGAGTTGAACGTCGGTTTGGAGAAGACCAAGCAGGGACTTTTCAGCAAGTTGGCGCGCGCCGTGGCGGGTCGCTCGAAGGTCGATGACGATATGCTCGATGAGTTGGAGGAGATTCTGATTACCTCCGATGTGGGCGTTGAAACGACGGTTAAGATCATTCGCCGTATCGAGGAGCGTGTGGCGCGCGATAAGTATATGAATGCCGCTGAACTTCAATCAATTCTGCGCGATGAGATCGCTCTGTTGCTCGAAGAGAACCACGGCAACGATGCAACTTTCGGCCTCGACGCAAAGGAGGGCGAGCCCTATGTTGTGATGGTTGTCGGTGTCAATGGCGCAGGCAAAACCACCACGATTGGTAAACTCGCGGCACAGCTCCGCAAGGCGGGCAAGAAGGTCTATATCGGTGCGGCCGATACCTTCCGCGCGGCGGCGATCGACCAGCTGGGTGTGTGGGCCGAGCGTGCAGGTGCGACGATGATTCGCCAGGAGATGGGCTCGGATCCCGCGTCGGTGGCATTCGATACGCTCAAATCGGCAAAGGCAAATGGTGCCGATGCGGTGCTGATCGACACCGCAGGTCGTCTGCACAACAAGATCGGTCTGATGAACGAGCTGACCAAAATCCGCAACGTGATGGCAAAGGTGATTCCCGACGCTCCGCACGAAGTGATGCTCGTGCTGGACGGCTCGACAGGTCAGAATGCATTTGAACAGGCTCGTCAATTTACGCAGGCAACGCAGGTTACATCGTTGGCTATTACGAAGTTAGATGGTACGGCAAAGGGTGGCGTTGTGATCGGTATCAGCGATCAGTTCCACGTTCCGGTGCGCTATATCGGCATTGGCGAGGGTATCGACCAGCTGAAAATTTTCGACCGCCGCGAGTTTGTTAATGCGCTGTTTGGGGATAAATAGTATCATTAAGCAAGTAAAAGTTATGAGCCGAATTTTAATTACAGCCTGCGTAGTCATTTTTACGACGAGTGCACTTTTTGCTCAACAACCGACGGCAGATAGCATTGCAACGGAGCCTAAACAAGCACGATGGGCCAATGTGATCGAGGGAGATAGTTTGCTTGCACTTGCAGGCGCAAATGGAAAACTTGATTATGCAGTTTTCGGTCAGGTTGCTCGCAACGATGAGCAGTACAACGCGCTGGTTACTCGTTTTGAAAATTTAGATGGGAAGTTCGAGTTGTCCGATATCTTTGTACTTTATTATGGACAAGCCTTTCGTGATGATTTTGCAGGAGGACACATTTCAGGTGTCATAACGCCTGAAACATCAGATTTTGAGGCTGCTTATAATGAATGTTGCCAAAAATTGGCAAAGTCTCCCACATCATTACGGTTGCTTGGTGAGGCGGGTATGTTGGCTCACAAACTCAATTTGCCCGAAGAGGTTGCAAAAAAATACCGTATTCGCTATCTGTTAATAAGAGAGGTGATAACGTTGACGGGTGATGGAACATTCGATCAACCATACAAAGTCGTTCACATCAGCGATGAGTATGAGATTTTGTTCAGTCTGCTTGGGGCAACTTCAATCGTTACACAAGGCGTTGCAAGTGGAGCTACCATAATGGATCGAATTACCTACACGATAAAAAGTGCAACAACCGATCCTGTAACAAACGAACAGCAACTCGAACAGCAAGATGTCTATTTTGATATAGAGTTGCCGATGGTCTATTTACAAAAGATGTTCTTGGGGGGGAGGTAAAAAGCGATGAAAAAAATTAACGTAGTAACGCTCGGCTGCTCGAAAAATACGGTCGATTCGGAGCACCTCGCAGCGCAACTCGCTGCGGCGGGATACCAGATTGTATTCGACAGCAACCGCACCGACACCAAAGTCGTTGTGATCAATACGTGCGGTTTTATCGGCGACGCCAAGCAGGAGTCGATCGACACGATTCTGCGCTTTGCGGCTGCAAAGGAGCAGGGACTGATCGAACGTCTGTTTGTAATCGGTTGTTTGAGCGAGCGTTATGCCGACGAACTGCGTGCCGAGATCCCCGAAGTCGATGACTATTTCGGTGCGCGTGATATGCAGGGCATTGCGCGTGTGCTGTGCGCGGCGGGTGATCCCGACACCTCGACCGAGCGTCTGACCTCGACCCCGAAACACTACGCATACCTGAAAATCGCCGAGGGTTGCAATTGGCATTGCGGCTACTGCGCCATCCCGTTGATTCGCGGCCCGCACCGTTCGGTACCTATGGAGCGTTGCATCGAGGAGGCGGAGCGTTTGGCGGCACAGGGTGTGCGTGAGTTGATTGTAATTGCCCAAGATACAACCTATTACGGTCGCGATCTGTATGGCCGTCGTGCGCTGGCCGAACTGCTCGAAAAGCTGTGTAAGGTCGAGGGTATTGAGTGGATTCGTCTGCACTACGCCTATCCGACCGACTTCCCGCAGGATGTAATCGATGTGATGGCGCGCGAGAAGAAAATCTGCCCCTACCTCGATATCCCGTTCCAGCACATCTCGGATCATCAGCTCTCGCTTATGAAGCGTCGCCATACGAAGGCCGATGCCTACGCGCTGATTGAACGTTTGCGTGCGGCGGTGCCCGATCTGGCTCTGCGCACGACGTTGCTCGTGGGTTATCCCGATGAGACGGAGGAGGATTTCGCCGAGCTGATGGAGTTTGTCGAGAAGGTCCGATTCGAGCGTTTGGGTGTCTTCCCCTACTCGGAGGAGGAGGGCACGTTCTCGGCACGCGAGTTGGAAGATAATGTACCGGAGGAGGTTAAGCAGGAGCGCGTGGATCGCGTGATGGCTCTCCAAAATCGCATTTCGCTCGAAAAGAACTTGGCTCGTGTGGGTCAGCGCGAGCAGGTTATCATCGACTCGCGTCAGGGCGATTGGTATGTCGCTCGTGGTCGCTACGACTCGCCCGAAGTTGATCAGGAGATACTTATTCCCGCCTCGGAGCGACAGTTGCGACGCGGTGTAATCTATACGGTTGAGATTACGGGAGCCGAGGAGTATGACCTCTATGCGAGCGTAGTCGGGAAATAAGAGCGATCGAAATTTGTAAGTTTCACCTTTTTTTTCTACCTTTGAGGTTGGAAAAGTATAATATCCCGAAAAATGGCAAAGAAGAGCATCATCGACAGCATTGAAAAGAAGATCGCGCGACTCATCGAGCAGCACGATCGTCTGAAAGTGCAGGCCGCCGATTTGCAGGCCCAGCGAGATAAACTTCAAGCACAGAATAGGGAACTTACAAACAGACTTGCCGAAGCTGAACGCCGCATCTCGTCGCTCGAATTGAGCGAGGGTCTGGCAGGTAATTCGGCAGATAGAAAACAGGCGAAAGCGCGTGTCAATCGTCTTATGCGGGAGATTGATCGCTGCATTGCCTTGCTGAATAAATAACGAAGAGACTTAAACGAAAATGTCGAAACAAT
>JAZUPN010000032.1:0-16555 GCA_045605245.1 Alistipes sp.
AAAGAGTCGGGATGACTGGATTGGTTACTACGCAGACCGATGGTCTGCTCCGCTTAACGCCCATCCGATGTGTACCCTTTGCGAGATTACAAAGTCTCGCGCGAAGCCCTTTTCGCCAACGAAACTTTGTTGTTTTATGCGTCCATTTCGCACAAGTACGATAGGCCATAAAACAACAAAACCTCCGAACTTTCGTTCGAAGGCTTTGCGCTCAACTTTGTCGGGATGACTGGATTCGAACCAGCGACAACACGCCCCCCAGACGTGTACTCTAACCGGGCTGAGCTACATCCCGTCTGTTTCGGAGCACAAAAGTAGTAACTATTTCTGAACTTCCAAAATTTTTCGACTCTTTTTTCGAAAAAAGTGTGTTTTTGCGTCATTTGACAACTATTTTGCCCTATCCGCACACTATATATTACATATATTTTGTATATTTGCATTAGCATTGGCAGTTACTGCCGAGGCTGACATATTAATTGATGAAAGTGTATTAGCTTTTATCCTTGACACGAAATCTGGAAAATTTCATTACCACAAGGAGAGCAATTCACTCATCGCACTATGTATTGGCATATTTGTGGCAACCCCACCCCAATACTGGTGTGGGGTGTTGTTTATTGTGGTATAGGTATTCCAGAACCTCGTGTCAAATAAACTAATCAGCTCCACACTTTCTTTTTTTTAAGCAAACCCGTCGCAGAGGAGTTGATACGGCAAAAATTTCCCATATTATGAAGAAACTTTTACTTTTGGTTGTCGCAATGGTAGCCACAATAACTTTCGCCACTGCACAAGCCATAACGATTGAGGATTTAGAGAATACCTTTTGGGATAAGTACAAAACTTTTCCTAAAAATGGCAAAGAGTGGATGCGAATTGCTGACTCTATCGTATGCGACCACCCTCTTGATATCAATAGACAAGTATCAACCACATACGTAATTGATGTTAAAAACAAATTAAAAAACGAGTTATATATTTTAGCAAATGCGTGGTTTATTGCTCAGTTTAATTCAGGGAAAGCGGTTATTCAGATGAATGACAAAGAAGCAGGTATTATGATTGGCAAAGGTCATATACCCACTCTTGGACATCGTGATGGGTTCTCGAAATCGGTAGATGTTAGTACTTGGGTTATTGTACGAATTGATATCAAAGATGAGAAAGTCAGACTAATTACTACCATTCAAGAGTATGAATTGGAGGTCAAAACAGGTATAGGTACATCTTTAATGCTGGGCAGTCAACAGAAGGTAAAAAATATTTCTATAATGCCCAATAAAGCATATCCTTTTGATAATATATCTCATCGTGCCTACAATAGAGAAACTGCAATGGGTTATGCGTCAGGCATAGTATGGTGTGAGGTGATTAAACAAAAATTGCAAGACGCTCTTCGAGTTGGCATTACAGGAACTGACACACAAGATTGGTAAAATTTAGGTCTGCGATTGCAGACCTTTTTTATTTCGCTAAAAAGTCGTATCTTTGAGGAAATATATACAAGGCTGATTAACCATTTTTAGAAACCAACTATATACCAACCTACTATGTACTACGCCATAGGAATTATGTCGGGAACGTCGCTCGATGGTGTCGATGCCGCGCTCGTGAAGATCGAAGGTCGCGGAATCGAAACTCGTGTCGAACTGCTCGGATTCACTACCACCGAGATCCCCGAATCGCTCAAAGCCGAAATTAAACGTGCCGTGAAGCCCACAACGGGCACGGTCGATCTGCTCTGTTCGCTCAATTTCAAACTCGGATACCTCTTTGCCGACGCTGCGAAGGCGGTTTGCCGCGAGAGTGGATTCCCGATCGAGAAGGTCGATTTTATCGCCTCGCACGGACAGACCGTATGGCACATTCCCAAGCCCGATGGGGAGTTTGCGCGCTCGACGTTGCAGATTGGCGAGCCCGCCGTAATCGCCTACGAAACAGGCGTTAAGGTGATCTCGAACTTCCGCACGATGGACGTGGCGGCAGGAGGCGAGGGTGCTCCGCTGGTGCCTTATAGCGAGTTTGTGCTCTATGCCTCGCCCGACGAGAATGTGGCGTTGCAGAATATCGGTGGCATTGGCAACGTTACGGTGTTGCCCTCGACGGGAAATATGGGCGATGTCTATGCCTTTGATACGGGTCCGGGAAATATGATTATCGACGAGGTTATGCAGCGACTCTATGGTCGTCCCTACGACGAGGGCGGCAAGGTGGCTGCGTCGGGCGTGGTCAATGCGAAGATGCTCGATGAGTTGATGTCGCACCCCTATATCTCGATGCCGCTGCCGAAGAGCACGGGGCGTGAGATGTTTGGTGAGCAATATACCGTTGCGATGCTCGACCGTTGGGGCTCGTTGCCCGCAGCAGATTTGGTGGCGACGGCAACGGCATTCACCGCACGCACGATCGCCGAGGCGTATCGACGTTTTGTGATCCCGAAGTGGCCTATTGGCCGTACGGTGCTGGGCGGTGGCGGTGCTCACAACGCTACGCTGCGCCGTATGTTGGCAGAGGAGCTGCCCGGTGTGAAGGTAATGACGCAGGACGAGATCGGGCTGTCGTCGGACGCGAAGGAGGCTATTGCATTTGCTATTATGGGCAACGAAACGATGTATGGCTACCCCTCGAATGTCTGCTCGGCAACGGGCGCAAGCCGACCGGTGATTTTGGGTAACATCACACCCGCACCAAGAAAGGAGTGATAGTTAAAAACACTACACTATGCAAGATAGGAGCGTTATTTTCAAATCGCAAGACCTCAAAACGTCAATCCGATTCCATTCGTTTGCCGAGCGCAACAAACACACCGACTGCTACGAATTGGATTTTGCCGTCGAGATCAAGACACCCATCTGTCAAATATCGTTTGCGTCAGAGTACTTTACCGAGGAGTTAAGTATATTGAGAGAACATTTGCACAAAATGCACTCATTCTCATTACACTATGCCACGTTCCTCTGCTCCGACGGGCGATTTAAGATGGAATTGGAATTGGAGCCAATGGGGTTGATTCAGGCAAAAGTTCGTGTTCGACATATTGAGAACGATCTTGAATTATCATTTAACTTCGTTACGGACCAAAGTTTCTTGCCCGATATAATCGAAGAGCTTGATGCTGCGATATAGAAGTAAGTGAGCCGCGCCCCTACGAGAAGGTGGCGCGGCTCTGCTTACAATAGTAATAGGAATGGTAATGGTCTTACAAAATTATCTTACGAGATCTCTCTCATTTACAATGTAGTCTTCCACAGCCCGTGCAGGTTGCAATACTCATACACCGCAATCGGTCGCGACGAGCAGGTGCAGATGACAGCCTCGGGCTTATCGCTCAGATTGACACGAATACCGCCATTCTCAGTTTCGACATAGATGAATGCGATGTGGTGCTCGGGCAGCATCGGGTGCGCCACACTTCCCACCTCAACTTTGATCGTGCAATCATCAATGCGGGTAACTACGGGCAGGTGCTTCTCCTCGCTCGCCTCGACGGTGTTGGGGATCAACTCCTCCATCTTCTCGCCGCAGCATACAACAGGAACTTTTGAATCAACGATCTTCTCGATCACATTGCCGCAATGGCGGCACTTATAGAACTTGGTTGCCATAATTTAATCTACTATGTTATGTTTTAAGGTTTGAATCTATTGAGCCATTCGGTCGAATACCTCGCGCAGTTGCGATTTCTGCATTGCGCCCAAACGGGTTTGAGGAAGTCCCTGCTTCGGGATAAAGAGCAACGTCGGAATCGAACGGATACCAAACTCCTCTGCCAGCTGCTGCTCGTCCTCGACATTGACCTTGTAGATATCGACCTTACCGGCATACTCCTTGGCAAGTTCGTCCAAAACGGGCATAAGCATTCGGCAAGGGCCGCACCACGGTGCATAGAAATCGACCAACGCGGGGCGCTCACCCAGATATTTCCACTGATTAGGACTGCTCTCAATGTCGGCTATTCTCTTCAAGAAATCGCCGCGCTTCAAATTAATAGTTGCCATAGTATCAAATAGTTTTATGTTATTATCTCCTTGTTTCTGGTACAAAGATAATACATAAAAAAACTATTTGTCAAATTGATAATTTTTATGGCGGTATAAGGAAAATCTATATGTAGATTATTTTGCCTCCAACAGGCAGCGTGCCTGCTCGATCGCAGCCGAAGTAACGGTCGAGCCACTGAGCATTTTGGCGATCTCATCGACGCGCTCACGAGCTGACAACTGGCGAATCGAGGTCATTGCTCCGAGCAGAGTATCCTCCTTATAGACAACGAAATGGGTTTTACCCTTCGACGCTACCTGCGGCAGGTGCGTGATATTTATCACCTGCATCGACTGCGAAAGTTTCGAGATAATGCGGCCCATCGCATCGGCAATCTGACCCGAAACGCCCGTATCGATCTCATCGAAAATGATGGTCGGCAGTCGCATCGAGCGTGCCACCAAGGCCTTCAACGCCAACATCACACGCGAAATCTCACCGCCCGAAGCGATCTTCTCGACGGGCTGGGGCGCAAGGCCCGCATTTGCCGTAAAGAGGAATGCGACACGATCGCAGCCCATTGGCGAAAACTCCTCCTGCATCGCCACATCGACCGTAAATCGCGCCGACGGCATACCCAACTCGGCAAGCGTTGCACTCAATTCGGCATCGATCGCAGGAGCCGCCTTCGCACGCAGATCGTGAATCTCGGCAGCGCGGCGCATAGCCTCTGCACGCAATTCGACAATGCGTTGTTCGAGCTCGGCGATGCGCTCATCACCCGATGTAATCGTTTGAAGTTGAGCCGTATATTTATCACGCAAAGCTATCAGTTCCTCTTCGCTCGTAACACGATGTTTCTGTTGCAACGAGTAGATTAGATCGATTCGCGCAACGACCTGTGCCAAACGCTCCGGATCGGCATCGATATGCTCCGCCGCCGAAGCCAACTCCGACGATATATCCTTCAAATCGAGCAACGCCGAATGTACGCGCTCATACACCTCGTTCGCAGGTGCATAGGTCGCCGCAACGCCACTCATCGCCTGCTCGATAGTTTTCAGTTGTAACAGAACGCCCATCTGCTCATCATCCAATGCGTTGCGCGACAAGGTAATAGCCTCGCCGATCGCATCAGAATTTGCCAAAACATTCTGCTCGGCCTCGATACGCGCCAATTCGCCCTCGCGCAGATTTGCCGCCGTAAGTTCCTCAACCTGAAAGCGTATCCACTCCTCATCGCGGCGATTACGCTCGGCCTCCTCGCGCAGTTGTGCAAGTTTTCGCTGCTCGAACAACAGCTGTTCATAGACCTCGCGATAGGCCTCCACCTGCGCACCACACCCCGCAATTGCATCGACAACGCCAATGCGGAATTTGTCGTCTGAGAGGATTAAATTGCGATGTTGCGAATGGATATCGACCAGGCGCGCACCCAACTCGCGCAGAACACCCTGACCGACGGGAAGATCATTCACATAGGAGCGCGACTTACCCGCAGGTGTTATCACGCGACGGATGGATAGCGTCGGTTCGTATTCGAGATCGTTCTCCTCGAAAAACTCTTTCAGATCATAGGACTCAATGTCGAACTCGCCATCGATCACGCAGTTACGTCTCTCATCACGCAACACACCGCCCTCGGCCTTATTACCAAGGAGCAGTCCCAGAGCACCGAGCAGGATCGATTTACCCGCACCTGTCTGGCCGGTGATAATGTTTAGCGAACAATCAATCTCCATTTCGAGATGATCGATCAAAACATAATTTTCAATTGTGAGCGCTCGTAACATTTTGCGTACATTTAATTCCAAAGTTCAAAATTACACATAATTTTCAGAACTGCACCCGTTTTCAGCAGAAAAATCACACTTACGAGCTACGCTCGGCAGATTTTGAGTATCTTTGCCAGACGAAACAGAATGTAAATCTTATGAATACCATTTGGATAGTAATGCCCATCCTGATCGTGCTGATGTTTCAGCTCGGTATCGAGATCGACCGACACGCCTTTGTCGAGGTGGCTCGCAAGCCGCAGGCCGTCTTGGCGGGTCTTATCGGACAGCTTATTGCACTGCCGCTCATCGCTTTGGCATTGGGCTTGATCTTTAACCTGCCGCCAATCTACTTTATGGGTCTGGTGCTGATTGCCTGCTGCCCCGGCGGAAGCTCGTCGAATGTCTTCTCGATGTTGGCAAAGGGCGATGTGGCTCTGTCGGTTACACTGACCGCATTGAGTAGCATAATTACACTCTTCACGATTCCGTTTGTAATGGAGGCCGCGGCCGCCTTGGCTTCGGCACAAATGGGTGTAGAGATCGAGCTACCGATTGGTAAACTATTGATACAGAATATCGTACTGATGTTTTTCCCGATGGCTCTCGGTGCCCTTTTCCGCACATTGTGGCCCGTAGCTGCAACAAAGGTGCAAGCGGTACTGAAACGATTTGCATTTCCTGCGCTGATTATTTTGATAACCATATTTTTCGCACAACATTTCGATACGATTATCGCAAATATCGGACAGTTGGGCGCAATCGTTGCGGCATTGATCCTGTTGGCAATGGGCGCAGGATTGTTGCTTGTAAAGATCTTCAAGCTACGCGAGGCGGCTCGACGCACGATAATTATCGAGGTCGGTATGCAGAATGCGGCACAGGCAATCGCCGTTGCCACTTCGCCATTGATTTTCAATAGCGTAGAGATGGCAATCCCCGTGATTATCTACTCTCTGCTGATGAATGTGATTCTGCTCGGCTACCTTAAAATATTTTGTCGAGATTAGCGTTGATATTTTCACGTAGAATCCTTACCTTTGTGGATTATGGACTTCGAATTGATATCGGATTATCAGCCAATGGGCGACCAGCCCGAAGCAATTGCCGAATTGGTACGCTCGATTCGCACACACAGCCGCCACAATACGCTGTTAGGTGTAACGGGATCGGGTAAGACCTTTACGGTGGCAAATGTCATTGCCGAGCTGAACCGTCCGACACTCGTTTTAAGCCATAACAAAACACTCGCGGCACAGCTCTACGGAGAGTTCAAAAATTTCTTCCCGAACAATGCCGTCGAGTACTTCGTATCGTACTACGCCTACTATCAGCCCGACGCATATCTCCCCTCCACCGACACCTACATCGAAAAGGATCTGTCGATCAACGACGAGATCGAAAAGATGCGTTTGAGTGCCACCTCGGCACTGCTGAGCGGTCGCCGCGATGTGATTGTCGTTTCGAGTGTTTCGTGCCTTTACGGCATCGGTAATCCCGCCGATTTTCACGCCACGTCGGTACATATCCGAACGGGCGAGGTCATCAGCCGCAAGGTATTCCTCTATAAGTTGGTCGAAGCCCTATATACACGTACCGAAACGGTTTTAACGCCTTCGACATTCCGCGTAAATGGCGATGTGATCGACATTATGCAGGCCTTTGGCGATACGACAATTCGCGTAATGTTCTTCGACGACGAGATCGAACAGATTCAGCGTATCGACGCAGCAAGTGGCCAGCGTCTCGAAACACTCGACAGCGCGACGATCTTCCCTGCCAATCTTTTCGTTACGACAAAGGAGCGCATAGATGCCGCCGTAAAGCAGATACAACTCGATTTAGGTCAGCGTATTTCGTTCTTCGAGCGCGAAGGTCGCGCAGTCGAGGCGCAGCGAATCAAACAGCGTGTCGAATACGACTTGGAGATGATTAAGGAGTTGGGCTATTGTTCGGGTATCGAGAACTATTCGCGTTATTTCGATGGCCGTAGCGAGGGCAGTCGCCCCTTCTGTCTGCTCGACTACTTTCCGAAAGATTACCTGATGGTGATCGACGAGAGCCACGTAACACTGCCGCAGGTACGCGCAATGTATGGCGGCGACCGCGCCCGCAAGGTCAATCTTGTCGAGTATGGATTCCGTCTGCCTGCCGCTATCGACAATCGCCCGTTGCGTTTTGAGGAGTTCGAATCGCTGGTCGGCACGTCGATATATGTCAGTGCGACACCGGCTGACTACGAGTTGATTAAGAGTGAGGGTGCTGTGGTCGAGCAGTTGATTCGCCCGACAGGTTTGGTCGATCCGCCATTGCAGGTGAAGGTTACCGACAACCAGATTGATGATCTGATGGAGGAGATCGATGCACGTGTGCGTCGTGGCGACAAGGTGCTCGTTACAACGCTCACCAAGCGAATGGCCGAGGAGCTGTCGCGCTACTTCGACCGCGTAGGTGTGCGCAACCGATATATCCACTCCGACATCGAGACGCTCGAACGAGTGCAGATTCTCGATGATCTGCGAGCAGGATCATTCGACGTGCTGGTCGGAGTCAATCTGCTACGCGAAGGTTTGGATCTGCCCGAAGTCGGGCTGGTTGCAATTATGGATGCTGACAAGGAGGGTTTCCTGCGCAACGTGCGTTCAATCACACAGATAGCAGGTCGCGCCGCTCGCCACGCACAGGGCAATGTAATTATGTATGCCGAGCGTTGCACCGATTCGATGCGTCTGGCAATCGAGGAGAGCAACCGTCGCCGCGAGAAACAGCTCACATTCAATATCGAAAATCAGATGTTGCCCCGTCAGGCACAAAAGAGTGGCACCGGCAGAAACAATCTGCTCGAATTGGCAGCCGTTGAGAGCGAGGGCGCAACTGCAAAATATACACCTCTCGAATCGCTCGGATTGCCTATCGCGGCCGACGTTCGCGCGGAGTACAAACCTCTCGGTTCGGCCTCTCAACCCGAAGTGGCAGGCGACACACTCGATGTTGCCATTGCCGCCGCACGCGAACAGATGGAACGTGCAGCCAAAGAGTTGGACTTTATGGCCGCGGCGAAATTCCGCGATTTGATGTACGAATTGCAACGACGAAAGGAGGAACAAAAATGAGATTAGCCGAGATGATCGGTCGTGCGATCGATCTGTTTTATATACCGCCATTTACGCGCCTTGTATCGCGTGAAACATTCCGCTACGGAGCGTGCGGAGCCGCCAATATGGTGCTCGATTTGGTGCTCTATTACCTTATCTATCACTATGTTGTCGCCGAGCGTTTTATTGACTTGGGGGTGGTCGTTATGTCGCCCCATATTGCATCGCTCTGCGTGGTCTTCCCGATCACGTTTTTCAACGGATTCTGGCTCAACCGCAACGTGGCATTCCGTCGCTCGACACTGCCGCAAGGTCGTCAGTTGTGGCGTTATGCTCTCTCGGTCGGTGGCTCGATACTGCTCAACTACGTATGTATGAAACTATTGGTCGAGCAGGCAGGCGTATGGGCCACCCCCGCCAAAGCCATCACAACCGTTATTTCGGTAGCTTACAGCTACTTGGCAGCGCGATATTACTCATTCCGCACAAATTCAAGCGAAGAATAGCCGCAGAAAGAAAAAAATCATTACCTTTGTCTTTCTATGATTGACCGCGCCACGATAGATCGAATTTACGCTACCGCCGACATTGTCGAGGTGATTAGCGATTATGTTACGCTCCGCAAAAAGGGCGTCAACTATCAGGCGTGCTGTCCGTTCCATAACGAGAAGACCCCGTCATTCGTAGTCTCTCCCTCGAAAGGCGTATATAAATGTTTCGGTTGCGGCAAGGGCGGCAATGCCATTACATTCGTAATGGAGCACGAAAGTTTGAGCTACGCCGAGGCTCTGAAAGCGGTTGCCCGCAAGTATGGTATCGAGGTGCAGGAGCGCGAGATGACCAACGAGGATAAGGAGCGTGAAAACCGCCGCGAGAGTATGATGGCGGTCAATGACTTCGCTGCCAAATACTTCGTCAATGAGATGACACGCACCGATGAGGGTCGCAGCGTGGCCCTCTCATATCTGCGCGGTCGAGGCGTTTCCGACGAGATGATTGCCCGATTCCAGCTCGGCTATTGTCCTTCGGGTGGCGACAAATTTTCGCGCGATGCGATGGCGAAGGGCTACAAGGAGGAGTTCCTCGTAGGTACAGGTCTTACGATCAAACGCGAAACGGGTGGCTACTACGACCGTTTTTGTGGTCGCGTAATCTTCCCCGTACATACGGTCAGCGGTCGCGTTACGGCCTTTGGCGGTCGTACGATGCGCACCGACAAGAATGTCGCAAAGTATGTCAATTCGCCTGAAAGCGAAGTATATAGCAAAAAGAATGTCCTCTATGGACTATTCTTTGCGAAGAAGGCTATCCAGCAGCAGGATTGTGCCATTATGGTCGAAGGCTACCTCGATGTTATCTCGATGCACCAAGCCGGCATCGAGAATGTCGTCGCATCGTCGGGCACCTCACTGACGGTCGAGCAGATACAGCTTATCAAGCGTTTTACACGCAATATGACGGTCATCTACGATGGCGATGCAGCAGGTATCAAAGCCTCGTTGCGCGGTATCGATATGATTTTGCGCGAGGGTATGAATGTTCGCGTTGTGCAGTTACCCGAAGAGGATGACCCTGATACATTTGCACGTCGCCACTCGTCGGAGCAACTCAAAGCATACATTGCCGACAACGAACGCGATTTTATCACCTTCAAAGCCAATCTGTTGATGGCCGAGGCCGCAGGCGATCCGATCAAACGATCGGGGCTGATTGCCGACATCGTAACCTCGATTGCACAGATTCCCGACCCCATTCCGCGTGCAGTATATGTCAAGGAGTGCGCCGAGTTGATGCAGATCGATGAGCAGGTACTGTTAGGCGAGGTTGCCCGCAAGCGCATCGCATCGAATAACGACAAAGAGGCCACCGAGTTTATCCGTCGCCAGCAGAGCATCATCCGCGAGCAGCAGAGCACAACGAGTCGCTATCAGGGCGAGGTGGGAAGTAGTGTCGAGGCACTGGAACGCGAATTGAGCAAGTACCTGATTAAGTATGGTCATTGCGATTTCGATTTCAGAGATGGCCGCGATGTAGTTCGATTGAATGTTGCCGAGACCATTCTTTCGGACCTCGAAAATAACGAGTTAGAGTTCCGCACTCCCGTATATCACAATATTTTACAGACCTTCCGCGCACTCTACGAGCAGGCCGAGAAGGGCGAGGAGATTCCGCAATACCACTTCATCAACCACCCCGATCCGGAGGTGTGCAAAGCGGCTGTCGATCTCTACACCTCGGAGGAGAACTACGTAGCAAGTAAGATTTGGGAGAAGTTCGATATTATGGTCGAGAGCGAAGAGGAGCGATTGAGCACCGCTGTTCCGCGTGCCGTAATTCTCTACAAGGCCGCAGTTATCAAATCGATCATCTCGGAGTTGATGGAGTCGCTCAAAGAGGAGGGCAAGAGCGAGGAGGAGGTAACATTCCTGTTGAGTAAAATCTCACTGCTGAACGACGAACGTCGAAAGATCTCCGACCAGCTCGACCGCACAGTATTGTAAATCAGTCAAGTAATAACTAAAAAGTCTGCCCGACCCGAAGGTTGAGCAGGCTTTTATCTTGGGCACCTATTTTATAGATAGACCTCCGCTTACAGATAGCCCTCCGCACCAAACATTCGCGCATAGATTTCGGCCTTCGCTTCAAGGCGCAACGGATAGGCTCGCGACGATGAAGGCATACGCCAAAAGCGCAATTTACGCTCACCAACAACCACCTCCGACCAACTGCCCACAGCCGGAGCAACGCAACCGAAACGATCGACAATCTGATCCGTAGCCTTTTGCCCCGTCGTTACAATCGCCTTGCACGCAGGAGTTTGCAATAACAAAGCCTCAATGTCGGTCGGTGTAACGACTTCGAGAAAGCGATCCGAAGCATTATCCATCAATCGGCGCACTTCGCAAGCCGCATCATAGAGCGCAATGCCGCGTTCGGTACAAAATTGCACAATGCGCTCACGATCGAAACGTCGCTCCCCCTCGACCTCAAAATATCGTCGATCGGCAAAGAACAGATGACCCATAATGCGCCACATATCGTTCGACCAATTGGGATAGAACCACTCCATCGACCACCTTTTACGCTGCGGCGGGAAGCTGCCAAGCATAAGCACTCGCGCCCCTGCGGGCAGGAACGGATCAAGCGGATGTCGCTCGGTCGGAATCGTCATAACCCTCTGATTTCGATCATTTAGCACACTATCTCATCGCCGACTCCCCTACTCCTCCGATGCGGGAAGAATATCGCTATCGTCGCGGCGCAGGTGTATAAAGGCCTCGGCACGTTTGCAGCGCAATTCACGACCGCGGAAACGCTCCATATCGTGGTGCCACTCGTAGATATCGTCCATACCCTGACTCACGTGACAGCAACAAGCCTCATACTTCTGGTCGGCAAACTCCGAAATATCGACCCAATCGGTCGGCTGGTAGAGCTGGCTCTGCAAGCCGCTCATAACCTCATAATAGTAGAGTTCGAAGTTATATCCCAAACGTCGCCAAGCATCATACACCAACAACGAGCAGACGCGGTGGTCAGGGTGCGAATCGATAGGCCAATGCGTAAAGACGATGTCGGGTTGCTCGGCCGCAATCGCCTCGCGCATCTCGACATAGCGAGCCTTATTAATCTCGGTATTTCCGTCGATCTGCGTCAGGAATATCGGCTTAACACCCAATATTTTACACGCAGCCTTTGCCTCCGGCACGCGAATAGCAGCCGCCTCATCGTGCGACTTACCGACGATACCGCCCTCGCCCTTGGTCATATAGATCGCCACGACCTCATAACCTGCCTTTTTCAGCGCGAGCATCGTACCGCCACAACCCGTTTCGGGATCGTCGGGATGCGCGCCGATAATCAGAGCCTTCGGCTTGCGCGATTTCTTGTTCTCTCTCTTCTCGTTCTTGTCAACTTCGCCGGCAAAAACACTCGGACCGAGCAGTGCCGTACCAAGCAGTGCCGTACCCGTCATTTTCAACATCTTACGTCTATCCATAGCGTCTATGTTTGAGTTAATTTTCGTTGTATATTTCGCTCTATTTCATCACTTCGCGCAGTCGCTCTTCGAGCCAATCAAACGCAACCGAACGCACCTCGCAACGACCGATAGCCGTAGGAAGTACAATACGGATTTGGTCGGCAGCCGCCTTCTTATCTTTGCGCAGAGCCGCAATCATCTTTTCGATCGGAGCAGGCGAGGTGAGCGTAAATCCAAGACGTGCAAATGCCGACTCGATACGCGCAGCCTCACGTTCGGGCATAAGACCCATATTGACCGCCAAACGCGCCATAACTACACATCCGACAGCCACCGCCTCGCCGTGCAACATCTTACGCGAAGACTTCTCGATGGCGTGCGCAACGGTATGTCCAAGATTGAGTTTGCGACGCTCGCCGCTCTCACGTTCGTCGCGCTCGACAATGCCCGCCTTGATCTTCACCGCCATCAAAATCAGATCGGCCATCAACAACGGATCGCGGCGCAACTCCTCGAACGGTATCGCCTCAACCATCTCAAACAGAACACGATTGCCCAGCAGTCCCGTCTTAATCAACTCGGCCAAACCCGCGCGGAATTGACGATCCGAAAGCGAATGCAACATCTCGATATCGCACAGCACAAATTCGGGCTGATTGAAGCAACCGATCATATTTTTGTAGCCATCGAGATTGACTCCATTCTTACCGCCGACGCTGGCATCGACCTGTCCGAGCAGTGTCGTCGAGACAAAGCCGAAACGAACGCCGCGCATAAATGTCGATGCCACGAAACCTGTAATATCGGTAACGATACCACCACCGATACCGAGCAGGAACACCTGTCGATCGGCATCACGTGCGATCAATTCGCGGTGAATCTCCTCGATTGTTTGCAGGGTTTTGATCTTCTCGCCCGTACCGATTACAATATGCTCGTACTGATTGATCAAACGGCGATAACGGCGAGCAATAGTCTTATCGGTGATAACGATGACGCGATGCCCCCAAGGCAAAAGCGGGTGCAGATCGTGTCGCCAACCGCCCATAACGATACGGCTCATCAGCCTGCCTTCGTGCGAAATTTCCAATATACGGCCCATAGATATCTATATTTATATACAAATGTAACACTTTCGCGGATATTTTTGTACCTTTGCGGCATTAAAAAATCTCGGAATTATGCAAAAGTTACGCAATATCGCTATCATTGCCCACGTCGATCACGGCAAAACCACCCTCGTCGATAAGATGATTCTGGCCGGACACCTGCTGCGCGACGGCGAAAAAAAGGGTAGCGATCTGATTCTCGACAACAACGATCTGGAACGCGAACGCGGTATCACGATCCTCTCGAAGAATGTTTCGGTAATCTACAAGGATTATAAAATCAATATCATCGACACTCCGGGCCACGCCGACTTCGGTGGCGAGGTTGAGCGCGTGCTGAATATGTGCGACGGCGTGCTGCTGCTGGTTGATGCCTTTGAGGGCACGATGCCGCAGACCCGCTTCGTATTGCAGAAGGCTCTCGCATTGGGCAAGAAGCCGATCGTGGTAATCAACAAAGTCGATAAGCCCAACTGCCGACCTGAGGTGGTTAATGAGCAGGTTTTCGATCTGATGTTCACACTCGACGCATCGGAGGAACAGCTTGATTATAAGACCATTTACGGCTCGGCGAAGCAGGGTTGGATGTCGCACAAGTGGCAGGAGCCGACAGGTAGCATCGCTCCGCTGTTGGATGCTATCATCGACGAAATTCCTGAGCCCGAAGTGGTCGAGGGAACGCCCCAGATGCTTGTAACGTCGCTCGAATATTCACCCTATGTGGGCCGTATCGCCGTAGGTAAGGTTACGCGTGGCGAACTGCGTGCAGGACAGAATGTTACCCTCGCAAAGCGCGACGGCGAAACGATGATCAAAACCAAAATTAAGGAGTTGATGGTCTTCGAGGGTTTGGGCAAAGCGAAGGTCGAGAAGGTCGGCTGTGGCGAGATATGCGCATTGGTAGGCATCGAGGGATTCGAAATTGGCGACACCATTTGCGATTTTGAGAATCCTGAGCCACTGCCCCCGATTGCTATCGACGAGCCGACAATGTCGATGCTCTTTACGATCAACAACTCGCCCTTCTTCGGCAAGGATGGCAAGTATGTTACCTCGCGCCACATCAAGGAGCGTCTGGACCGCGAGCTCGAAAAGAACCTCGCACTGCGCGTTGAGCAGGGTGTAAATGCCGATAGTTTTAATGTCTATGGTCGTGGTGTGTTGCATCTCTCGGTGCTGGTCGAGACGATGCGCCGCGAAGGTTACGAGTTGCAGGTTGGTCAGCCGAAGGTTATTATCAAGGAGATTGACGGCGTGAAGTGCGAGCCTATCGAGGAGATGACAGTAGATTGTCCCGATGAGTGCGCAGGAACGGTTATCGAACTGACTACCAAGCGCAAAGGTACGCTCGTCAATATGGAATCGGACAACGGTCGCACCCGTTTGGAATTCACAATTCCCTCGCGCGGTATCATCGGCCTGCGTTCGAATATGCTTACGGCAACAGCCGGTGAGGCGATTATGACTCACCGTTTGAAGGATTTCGAGCCGTGGGTTGGCGAGATCGAGATGCGTACAAATGGCTCGCTGATCGCATCTGAAACGGGTACGGCATACGCCTACTCGATCGACAAGTTGCAGGATCGCGGTCGTTTCTTCATCTCACCGATGGATCAGGTCTATTGCGGTCAGGTGATTGGCGAGAGCACCCGTAGTGGCGACATCACGGTCAATGTTACAAAAGCGAAGCAGCTGACCAATATGCGTGCATCGGGCTCCGACGATAAGGCTGTGATCGTTCCGCCCGTTGTCTTCTCGTTGGAGGAGGCTCTGGAATATATCAAAGAGGATGAATATGTGGAGGTTACACCCAAGTCGATGCGTCTGCGCAAGATCCTTCTGAATGAGGTTGATCGCAAGCGCGCCGCAAAGGAAATGTAAGCTATTGATTCACAATTTAGAATTCGAAAAAAGCCGCACTTTCAGGTGCGGCTTTTGTTCTATTTGTTCATAATCTCTGTCGCTTTGGCGCGTGCCTGCTCTCGAACTTCGGGGGTGATATTCTTCCAAACAACATTCACAACCCAAAACAGCGCGCTGATATCGTCGGCATAACCAACCATCGGCAGCAGGTCGGGCACAATGTCGATCGGCAGAATGAAATAACCCAAGACGCCATAGATTTTAGCCTTATCAGCTGTCGAAACCGACGGCGAACGCATCACATAATAGAGGATCAGCAATGCCTCCAAAGCCTTACCGCCCAGACGTTTGGCCACCTTTCGCAACTTCGTAGCCAGTCGATTTTCGGAGTAGTGATCGCCATATCGCTCGATATTCGAGGGCACCAATGCCTTCGACTGCGGCTCGAAATCCTCGCGCTCGTAGTGGTTATTTTCGTTGATTACTTCCATTTCTGCTACTTGTTTTGACAAATATAGCAATAAAATATTTTATTTTCAAATTCGGCTATCCTACCGTAACCTCAACCAAGTCCTCGCGACGCAGATACTTCTCGGCCAAGCGCAGCACATCTTCGGGCGTGCAACGGCGAATAGCCTCGACCGTACGCTCTATGGCGTGGTTATCGGTGCCGCACTGCACATTCTCGATCGTAACATCGACAATACCAAACGGGCCGTCCAAAATGCGCATCATCTCGCCCACCAT
>JAZUPN010000033.1:0-13659 GCA_045605245.1 Alistipes sp.
AGACCCCTTGCCCTCCGACTTCAAGAATATCGCCGAGCAGGCGTGGGCTCTCTTCAAGACCGTTGAGGAGAAGGATGGCTACATCGCAGCCTTCAACGAGGGCTTCATCGTAGCAGAGGTAGAGAAGGCTGCTGCCGCAAAGGATAAGGCCGTTTCGACCCGCCGTCAGATCCTGCTGGGTGCTAACCAGTATCCCAACTTCACCGAGGTTGCTGCTGACGACGTTAAGGCAGAGGTTGTAACCCGCAAGACTTGCGAGTGCAACTGCTTGAAGCCCTATCGTGGTGCAATGGCATTCGAGGAGATGCGTCTTACCGTTGACCGTAGCGAGAAGAGCCCCAAGGCATTTATGCTGACTTGCGGCACTCTGGGTATGGCTCGCGCACGTGCACAGTTCTCGTGCAACTTCTTCGGTTGCGCAGGTATCCGCGTACAGGACAACACCTTCTTCAAGTCGGTTGAGGAGGGCGTAGAGGCTGCATTGGCAGCACAGGCTGATATCGTAGTGGTTTGCGCTGCTGACGACGATTACCTGACCGTAGCTCCCAAGATCAAGGAGTTGCTGGGCGGCAAGGCTATCCTTGTTGTTGCAGGTGCTCCCGCATCGATGGACGAGCTGAAAGCACAGGGCATCGAGAACTTTATCCACGTTAAGGTTAATGTACTCGACACCTTGAAGTATTATTTGAAAGAACTCGGTATCTAAACGGAAGGAAAAACTATGAGAGCAAAATTCGCTGATTTGGCATACGCAGGCGCAGCTTGTGATGCACAGAAGCCGTGCGAGTGCAATGAAAACGTATGGCTGACCGCCGAGCAGATACCCGTTAAAGGTCATTACTCGGCAGAGGATCTGGCCGGTATGGAGCACCTGAACTATGCAGCAGGTATCGCTCCGTTCCTGCGCGGTCCCTATTCGACTATGTATGTAATGCGTCCTTGGACCATTCGTCAGTATGCAGGTTTCTCGACCGCTGAGGAGTCGAACGCATTCTACCGCCGTAACCTGGCTTCGGGCCAGAAGGGTCTGTCGGTAGCATTCGACTTGGCTACTCACCGTGGTTACGACGCTGACCACCCGCGTGTAGTTGGCGACGTAGGTAAGGCAGGTGTATCGATCTGCTCGGTTGAGGATATGAAGGTACTGTTCGATGGTATTCCTCTGAACCAGATGTCGGTTTCGATGACTATGAACGGTGCCGTTCTGCCCGTTCTGGCATTCTACATCGTAGCAGGTTTGGAGCAGGGTTGCACCCTCGATCAGATGGCAGGTACGATCCAGAACGACATCTTGAAGGAGTTTATGGTTCGTAACACCTATATCTATCCCCCCGAATTCTCGATGCGAATCATCGCCGATATCTTCGAGTACACTTCGAAGAATATGTCCAAGTTCAACTCGATCTCGATCTCTGGCTACCATATGCAGGAGGCAGGTGCAACCGCAGACATTGAGCTGGCTTACACGCTGGCCGACGGTTTGGAGTACCTGCGTGCAGGTGTTAATGCCGGTATGAGCATCGACCAGTTCGCTCCGCGTCTGTCGTTCTTCTGGGCAATCGGTATGAACCACTTTATGGAGATCGCAAAGATGCGTGCTGCACGTATGTTGTGGGCTAAGATTGTTAAGCAGTTCGAGCCCAAGAATCCCAAGTCGTTGGCACTGCGTACTCACTCGCAGACTTCGGGTTGGTCGCTCACCGAGCAGGATCCCTTCAACAACGTTGCACGTACCGCAATCGAGGCAATGGGTGCTGCTCTGGGTCATACCCAGTCGTTGCACACCAACGCTCTTGACGAGGCAATCGCACTGCCGACCGACTTCTCGGCACGTATCGCACGTAACACCCAGATCTACATTCAGGAGGAGACCAACGTATGCCGCGAGGTTGACCCGTGGGCAGGTTCGTACTACGTAGAGGCTCTGACCAACGAGATCGCTCACAAGGCTTGGGCTCTGATCGAGGAGGTAGAGAAGCTCGGTGGTATGGCAAAGGCAATCGAGACCGGTATTCCCAAGATGCGTATCGAGGAGGCTGCTGCACGTAAGCAGGCTCGTATCGATTCGGGCGTTGAGAAGATCATCGGCGTAAATGAGTACCGTCTTGAGAAGGAGGCTCCGATCGACATCCTTGCAGTTGATAACACCGCAGTACGCGAGTCGCAGATCAAGCGTTTGCAGGAGCTGCGTGCTAACCGCGACGAGGCAGCTGTACAGAAGGCTCTGGCAGCAATCACCGAGTGCGTTAAGACCAAGCAGGGCAACCTGTTGGAGCTGGCTGTTGAGGCAGCAAAGGTACGCGCAACTCTGGGTGAGATCTCGGACGCTTGCGAGGTTGTAGTAGGTCGCTACAAGGCAGTTATTCGTTCAATTTCAGGTGTATATTCGTCAGAGGTGAAAGCAGATGCAACTTTTGCTAAGGCTAAGGAGATGGCCGAGGCATTCGCAAAGAAGGAGGGTCGTCAGCCCCGTGTAATGATCGCAAAGCTCGGTCAGGATGGCCACGATCGTGGTGCAAAGGTTGTAGCAACGGGTTACGCAGATATCGGCTTCGATGTCGATATGGGTCCGTTGTTCCAGACTCCTGAGGAGGCTGCAAAGCAGGCAGTTGAGAATGACGTACACGTAGTAGGTGTATCGTCGTTGGCAGCAGGCCACCTCACCCTCGTTCCGCAGATCATCGCCGAGCTGAAGAAGCTGGGCCGCGAGGATATCGTTGTAGTAGTTGGTGGTGTAATTCCCGCACAGGACTACGATCAGCTCTATCGCGACGGCGCAGCTGCAATCTTCGGTCCCGGTACCCCGATCGCAACTGCCGCTATCAAGATTTTGGAGATCCTCTCGGAGGAGTAATCCGAAACTGTTAGCATACACAATAGCCGAGAGGCCGCCCAATCACGGGCGGCCTCTTTTTTTTGTTGCCTCACCGTCCCGCACCCCATACCTATATATTATTATATATGCAGACCGCATAAGTAGTCCCGTTCTTTGTTATCTCGCACTCGTCGTTTAATCACAGACTTCTATTTGGCTTATCAAGGGGGATTGTCCTCTGTTTTGTGGGTCTTTTGGCAATATTCTGTTCGAAATTTCTACGAAAAAATCGCTTCAATAAATCTATTATGCCTTCGAAAAAATAGTACGAACGAGAAATATCTTGGCAAAAAAACGATAAAAACGACAAATTTTTTCAAAAAAATAGAGTCCAATAGTAATAAGTTTATGAAAAAATTGTATTTTTGCATCGGAGAACGAAAACTAAAATGCGAATCAATCAATTTTTACCTGCCAAACAAGGGCGGCGTGAGCTGTCTTTGTATAGGTAGTATAGGTATTTATTAGCTTCGAGCCCTCCGCTCGAGGCTTTTGTTGTTTCCCGTTACATATTTTCGATTCTCCATTGCGGTGATTCGCCCGCGATCAGTTCTCCTATGCTTAAAACCAAAGTAAAAAACGAAAAAACAAAATAAAATTAAAAGAGAAAGTGAGTATGAGAAAATGTGAATTCTTCAAGGAGTCTTATGAGGCTCCTCGAATCGACTATCTCGTAATGGAGGTAGAGAAGGGATTTGCCATCAGCAATGAGAATGGAGCCGGCGGCGGTTCGTTCGGTGGTGGCTTTGATGAGTTTGAAGTAACTCCCGGTACAGGCAGTGATTTTGGTGCTGGCGATTGGTCTGAAAACGAGGATTATTAGGCGAGTAAGTTAAATTGTGAGTAGAAAAATTTAAGCAGATGAAAAGATATAAGTTTTTAGTAATTGCGCTGCTGGCTATCGGTATGTGGTCGTGTAGCGATGAGTTCCAGGGAGACGAGAATAGCAACGTTTCTGCTGACGGACAATATGAGGAGGTCCTGATTAGCTTGACCTCGACCAAGGGCGAGAGCATCGCCATTGAGGAGACCCGTGTTCACGTAGGTCAGATTAGCGGCTCGACCGTAAAGTATCATTGGGATGAAGGCGATAAGGTCGGCGTATTTACGCTGAATTCGTCAGCAACTGCAACGAATAATCTGTCGCAGATTGACCATATTATGGCCGATAAGAACCGTGCTATCTTTGCAGGTATGATTACGACTGACGATAAAGTTAAGGATTACGATTTGTTCGTTTATTATCCTTATAATAACTCGTTGTTGGTTGGTGCAACCGAGCAGAGCGCAGCTAACCACTTGAAGGGGGGTATTACTTTCCGTGTCCCCAACGAGATCCAGCAGTCGTCGTATAGCAACAATTTTGCGGATGCCAACCATCCTTCGCGTTTGGCTATGACAACGTACGGTCTTGCATACGATCTGGTTGATTGCAAGGGTACCGTTGGTACATTTGATTTGAACCACGTGAATACCTATTTGCAGTTCAATGTGTTTGGTAAGCAGACCGACAATGGCGACGGCACCGTAGGTACCGATTTTGCTAATGGCAATCACCGTTTGAGCCAGCTTACTGTTGAGGTTGGTACTTTTGCTGATGGTCAGTTTGACAACGCAAAGGTTCTTGCAGGTAACTTCTCGCTTGCCTACAATTATAGCGAGGCGAATTTCACCGATGATCCTTCGAAAGTTACGTTCACTTTGACCGGTGAGGGTCGTAAGACCGTAAAAACTGTCTGCTCGAAGCAGGCCGATGGTTCGCTTGCACCCGCGTTGAAGGCAGAGTCAAGCAAGATTCCCGTATTTGCGATGATCAACACCGCGGATATTTTGAAGGACAATACCGTTAACTGTATGAAGGTTACGGTAACCACCAACGAGTACAACGCTTCGGGTGCTATTACGAAGGTAAATACTCGTGTTCGTTACTACAATATCGCAAGCACTCTTGCAGCTGGTGGTTTCAAGGGTGGCGACTTCTACTCGGTCAACTTCGAGATGAGCGACCCCGTTGAGCAGTACACTCACCTTGACGCAGATGGCAACTCGAACTGCTATATTATTCAGGGTCCCGGTCTATACACCTACAACGTAGGTATTGCAGGTAATGGCAAGCAGCCTTACTCGGAGGATTCGCAGGGTTATACGACCGATGAGCTGGGCTTCGATCCTGCAAATCTTATCACCAGCGATAAATTCAAGCTCGATTGGTTGTGGGCTTCGGGTCGTTCGTTTGATGCTGTTGCAGGTAGCGACGATATTGAGACCGTTAAGAAGATTCTGACTTCGATTGCACTGTCGGGTACCGATGGTATTTTGCAGATCTCGTTGTCGGAGGAGCAGGCTAACTTGAGCGGTAATATTGTGGTGGCCCTCTATGAGGATGCTAATGATAATAATGTTTGCGACGCTTCGGAGAAGATTAAGTGGTCGTGGCACTTGTGGCTCGGCACACCCGTAGCACAGCACTATAAGTTTGAGAATACCGATAATAAGATTAGTGCATCTGACCCTGGTGAGCCTCTGAATAATGAGGATTGGTATATGCTTGATCGTAACCTCGGTGCCGAGAGCAATGAGCTCGGCGATCCTCGTGCGGCAGGTCTCTACTATCAGGCAGGTCGTAAGGATCCCTTTATCGGATATAATGACCAGATAGGTAGCACTTCGTGGGCAAGCAACCGCGTAAGAACTTACCTCAATACCACAACTTTCCCCAGCCACGCTGCTTGGAAGACCAATGCGGGTACAATGACGACTGCTAATATAACCAACTACCCGATGTCGTTGTTTACATACTCTTCGAGTCAATTATTCCAGTATGGTTGGTCGCAGAGTGCAGCTTCAACTGCAAACAATACAAAGACCTTCTTCGATCCCTGTCCTCCGGGTTATAAACTTCCTATTACTCGTGAGTGGGATAACTTCAAGAATAGTGAGTTCTATAACAAAAACGCATCAATTACCAAGAGTGGCGTATTCGGTTATTGTGCTTATAAGGACGCATCGTTCTCGACCAATACCGCAGGTACTACTATGAAGGCTCGTGTTGCAGCAGGCGACTACTATGAGGTAAATGCCGCAGGTGAGCGTACCTACCATATCCTTGCTAATTCGGGTACTGGTGCAGCATTGACTACCACCTTCCCCAATACCGGTTATCTGACAGTTGGTGGCGAATATATCGCATTGAAGGGTACAACCTCCAAAGTCGAGGTTCCTATCGTAGGTGCTCCCCAGTTGAGCAATGTTTCGGGTGTGGCAAACACTACCATTACCCAGTTGGCATCGCCTACCGTTTTGGCAGAGGCAATTACCGATGGCGAGAGCACAGTTGTTACTGAAACAAAGACAGTAACCATTTCAAGTGCTATGCGACAAGGATATACTAGCAGCAGTCGATATTTCCGTATAACATTGGAAGAAGCGTTGCCCGATGATGTAACATTATATTGGAGCACTAATTCAAACGGTACCGGCAGAGAACTTGCTACGAAATATAATAACTCTACTACGCAATATAACCTTGGAAGTGGTGGTGATTATGCAACACCCACCTACGTTTGGATCTCGGCTGATAATGGCCAGACATTCTCTTCATCGTATGCTACAATTAGATATAGCAATTACTCGGCAAGTGTTACTAATGGTACATTAAGTGTTACTACAACTACGGAAACAGCAACTCTTACCGGTTACTACGTTGAGATGTCGCGTTTGTCGGGTATGGAGTACTATTGGACTACCGGCAATACTTTCAACACCAATACTCCGCTGACTACTACCCAGTTCGATCTCGAAACTCCCGATACCGATATCTATATCTGGGCTACTGATGGCGAAAATCGCGCATACACTCGCGTACAGTACAGCAATGGTACTGTAACGACTACCAAGCAGTACGCTTCGACCGTATCGACTGCCGATGTAGATAGCTATACTTTGACTATCTCGAATTGGGATGATACCAAGCGTTACTTCTGGACAACCACTCCTACATTTGCTACAACCGACGAGATCGAGTCGGCTACGGTTACTCTTTCGACCAGCTCGGAGCAGATCTATATCTGGGCACAGAAGGATGGTACCGCTTCGCAGCCGTCGATTATCTTCTACCGCAATTCGCGCGTAGGCTTTACCAACGGTACTCCTGCAACCGACTCGTCGAAGACCGAGATTACCAATAGCGGTGGTCTATTCGTGCTTTGGTCGGCGGGCCGTATGTTGGAACAAGAAAGTGGCGTTGCATATTCAAATGCGTGGTTTGGTCCTGCGGATTGGGATTGGTGGTTGCCTCAGGAGTGTAACACAGATCCTTATATCGGAAGTGCTACTGCAAAAGAGGCTTTGATTGCATATTATATTGACCAAGACGTAAATGGCGCAGATACGCGAACAAACTCGCCCGCAGCTGCTGTACGTTGTATCCGCGAGTACAATATGGACTAATGCAAAATAACGCAGATTTTTATTAGAAAATTTGTAACATAACAGGCAAGACGGCACCCCGCCCTTACAAGCGGAGGGGGTGCCGTCGGCTTTTTTATAGAGATGCGCGATAACGCCACATTTCATATCGTAGCACCTCTGTTGTTAATATGTGATGTAGATTAGGGGAGTGAGGTACGAAAACGAAATACATTAAACTGAAATAACACGAAATGAAGAAATTACTGCTTTTGGCTGCTGTACTCGTTGGTTGCTGTGCGTGCGACGACGAGCCACAGCCCGAAATCATTAACCCAGCTCCCGAACAGACGCTTGTCGAAATATCGGCAAACATTGATGCGCGTGTGCATCTCGAAGGTAGCAAAAATGTCTGGGACGAAACAGATGTAATCGGTGCTTTTGCCGAGAATAACTCAAATATCAAATTCTCGACAACACCCCAAAATATTGGTAAATTTACCGCGATGGTAACGGGTACTCCCTCGGAGTACTTCTTCTACTATCCCTACAATGAGAAGGTCGCTCTCTCGCCCGAAAGTGTTCTCTCGGCTGAATTGCCCGCAGAGCAGTCGCTATTGGTGGGTACATTCGGCTCGACTTTGCCCCTCGCGGCGTATGACACCGACCTCAAAAATGGCGTTTCGTTCCAGAATGTTTGTAGCGCATTGTCTTTCACCGTTAAGAGCAACATCGACCGCGTGCTGACCAAAGTCGAGTTCCAAAGTACTGATGGCACGCCTGTCGCTGGTCCGTATGTTATCGATATGGCGGCCGAAACTCTCTCGGCGAAGATGAGCATCGCGGCAAATATCTCGAAACTGACTCTTAACGGCAATGTGGAGATGACGGCCGAGGAAGAGTACAAATTCTATGTTATTCTGCCGCCCTCGACTCATCAGCAGGGCTTCACCCTGACCCTGACCGACTCGGAGGACCGCGTGTTCGAACAAGAGTACACTAAACCGCTGACTGTCAAGAATGGCGTGATGACAAATATCTCGACAGCTATTGAATTTTATGAGGAGATCCCCGTTGAGCCCGAACCCGTAGAGAGTCGCGCACATTGGCTGTGGGCTACCTCGGAGATGATCGTTAATAATGTCTCGACAACGCCTGATGCGGCAGCTACTGATCTGTCGAATGGTGGCGCAGCATTGGCTAACTGCTATATTGTTTCGGCGGCAGGTACATACTCAATTCCTGCGAAACGCCCCGATGGTAGAGGTGTCGATGCAGAGAATCCGGATGCTGTGGTTACGTTCACCACAACCGGAACCGAGGGTAATGCCGTTATTGCCTACACCGATACAGAGGGCAATATCGTTTGGAGTTGGCATATCTGGTGTACTGATGCGCCTGTGGAGTTGAAATGGGGTACAAATACTTGGCTTGATCGTAATATCGGCGCAACAACGACTGCGGTAAATGAGGCTGCATCGTATGGTTTGATGTATCAGTGGGGTCGTAAGGATCCGTTCCCCGGTAGCAAACTCTATTCGTGGGCTGGTACTAACGATGAGCAATCGGCATTCAGCGCAGACTATACCATTGCAACAGTTGTTAATACAGAGAAATTCGCTGAATTTGGATGGAACTTTATTGGCTTCGGTTCGGCAAGTCAGGCGGTAGGTTTGACCATTGCGGAGTCTGTTGCGCAACCGATGACTTTGGCGCAGAATAATACTGCGGCAGATCCCGACCCCTCGTGTGCTGACGGTAACAAAAACTTTAATAATGTTGCACGTCCTTGGGTTGCCGGTATGTGTGCCGTAGAGTACTCGAAACTATGGTTAGAGAGCGAGAAGACAATCTACGACCCCTGCCCGGCAGGTTACCGTGTACCGACATTGTCGCAGATGAAGGCCGATTTCTATGATTTGAGCTCGCAATTTACTTTGTCGAGTAGTGATGATGCTAAAAATAATGGAGCTTCGGGCCCGACTTGGGTGCCTGCGGCCGGCTATCGTACTTATAGCGGAGCAGCAAAGCTGTTCAAAGTTGGTACAATGGGCCATTATTGGTCGGCAACTCCATATTTCTCTCGTTCTTCTGATCACCATTATGGCGCATTGGCTTATACAATGGCGATTCGTGAGGCAACTGCGGGAACTTATGGATTCACGGTTAACGGACAGCTGAAAGCTTCGGAGAATGCTGTTGTCCGCTGTGTGAAATATTAATTGAGATAGATTAATATAAAAAAGCTTGAAAGTTCTGTATAAATAGGCGGACGGTTGCCTACAAAGGGAAGAGTAGGCTCCATTCTCCTATTTATTCAAGCATATTGATATAGGAATCTGCGCGCCACAGAATGCAGGCCGATATCAATATAAAATCAGACGAAAAAGAGAATAAAGAGAGGTGCGATAGACTGGTGAGTAGAGGATAAGGGAAAGTGGGAAATGAGAAAAGTAGAAACCTTAACCCCTAAAATAAACAGTTATGAAAAAACTATTTTTCGCACTTGCCGTAGCATTAGCTTGCTGGGCATGCACAGAGTCTCCTGAGATAGAGGAATTACCTCTGGATCAGCATGAGGTTGTTATTACAGCCAAGACCGATAGTTCGCGTGCAATGTACAATCCGACGAATAAAACTACTCGTTGGGAAGCGACTGACGTGCTTGGATGTTTCGCCGAAAGGAACAATAATATTAAGTTCAAGGCAACAAACATCAATGCAAGCCAGTTTTCGTCGCTTGTAACCGGAGAACCGTCGGAATATTATTTCTATTTTCCGTATAATGCCAATGCGAAGATGGCAAATGGCGTTATTACGACTGAACTCTTGACCACGCAGCAGTTGCGTGCAGGTTCATATGCCCCGACGATCCCCATGGTGGCATATACAACCTCAATCGACAACGTTTCGTTCGATAATCTGTGTGGCGTATTAACATTTAACGTACGTAGTAATATTGATCGTATTTTGACCTCGTTCTCTTTTGAGAGTAACGACCATAGCCCTGTTGCCGGAACTTATACGGTGGATATGAACCAGACACCATACACTCTGAACTTGGTGTCGAATAAGTCGTCGAAGGTTACAATGGAGGGTAGTGTGGCTATGACAGCAGAGACTGACTATAAGTTCTATGTTTTCCTGCCTCCTATGACTCACGCTTCGGGATTTACGATTACTTTGGGCGACTCGAAAGATCGCACATACGAGAAGGTTTTCACCAAGAAACTTACGGTAAAAAAGGCTGTGATGACAAATGTATCGACTCTGATGTATTTCGAGTCGCCGCTTGAAACAACCTCGCTCGAACTTACTTCGATGAGCTCGTCGTCGCCTGCTGCTACATTTACGATTGATCAGGAGGCTATGACTGCTCGTGCAAGTCTGAATGGCTTTACAAATCCCAAGTCGAGTAAGATTACTTTGGGTTACACTGCAACATTTGCAGGTCAGGCCGTAACTCCTGACATTACAATTGATGGCGAGCCCTATTCGGCTTCGAAGAGTTATGATCTAACAATGCCGTTGGAGATCACGTTGAGTTATGGTGAGGAGAGTAAGACCTATATTGCGAAACTTTCGCAGTTGGTTGATACTGGTCTGCCGGTTGTTTATATCAACACTTCGACCGGTAAGGATGTGCCTGTAAATGATAAGGATACTTGGATTGAAGGCTCGCAGTTCTGGGTTGATGGTCTTGGTCGAGCATCGTTCGATAAAGCCATTACGTTCAGCGATACCGATGAGGTTGAGTGCGAGATCAAGGGCCGTGGCAACCTGACTTGGGACTGGGTAAAGGATACCGAGTCGTCATATACTAATGGCGCAAAGCGTCCTTATGCCGTTAAACTCTCCTCGAAATGCGAAGTACTCGGAATGGCAAAGCACAAGCGTTGGGTACTGCTTAACAACTATGCCGACAAATCGCTGATTCGCAATTTCTTGGCATTCCGATTGGCCAACGCTGCTGCGAACACGGCCGGCGGTTCGGGCGAGTGGCATCCTTCGGGTCAGCCCGTTGAGTTGGTATTCAATGGCATCCATCGCGGTAACTATCTGCTCTGTGAGCATATCAAAATTGATGATGGCCGTCGCGTAAAGGGTACAGAGTATGGCGATGCTACGCTGGTTGATGGTAGCGAGATTTCGTACATTATCGAAGGCGACCGTTATTGGGGTACCGATGCGACCGAGACGCTCTACTGGCGTTCGTATCGCGAGCAGACAAGCTGGAAGCAGTCGTCGAATGGTACATATATTTATGGTACTAACTATACGAATGGTAGCTATTCGGATGGTTCGAGCTATAAGTTCCGTTGGGGTCTGAAATCGCCCGATGATGGCGATCTGGAAGAGGATGGAATGAAGAACTCGATCGCTTACAAGTTTATTAATAATCAGGTAACTACTGTCGAGAAGTTCCTGTTTAATAGCTCGTTTACCTCGAAGTCTATTGATGAGATTGAACAGTATATCGACTTGGATTCATTCATCGAGTATTGGTTGGTATTTGAGATGGCTATGAACCAGGAGTTGAACAATCCTGGTAGCGCCTATATGCATTTCTACAATGTAGATAAGAAACTCTATATGGGACCTGTTTGGGACTTCGACTATGCGACTTTCCTTTACACGTTCAACGATGAGGGTTTGTATAAGAACAAGAGTACTCACTTCCAGAATGCAAATGCGTTGTGGTATTGCCGTTTGTTGCAGAATACCAATGTTCAGAACTATATTTCGGAGCGTTGGCCCTACTACAAGGCTGCTTTTGAGGGTGTTCAGGCCGAAATTGCAGCGATGCAGAGCTATTTGGCACCGTCGGCTGTCTATAATTTCAATATGTGGCCTATGTTGAAGGACCCCGCAGGTGATGAGAGAAATATGTCGTATAGCAATGCTATTTCGCGTATTGGTACCAATACGAAGCAGCGCATTAGTGATTTGAATACTTTGATTACTAATAAGCGTTACTATTAATATTCGGATATTGTCCGATCATAATGCTCTAATATTGCCCTCTCGCTGTAATGCGAGAGGGCTTTTTGTTGGGGGACTTTTATTTTTGAACTCTTTTTCCTATCTTTGTATTTGGTCTGCGGGGCAGATCGGGACTACAACCCTGAAAAAAGGACAAACCTATGGATAAAAAATCGATCTATGGCGCGATGGATGCCGAAACCGTAAAGCGGTTCAAGTATTGGCAAATGCGCACGATCGTCGTCTCGATGATCGGATATGCAATCTACTATTTTGTGCGCAAAAACTTCTCGTTGGCAATGCCCGGTCTGACGGCCGAGTACGGAATCTCAAACACGAGCTTCGGTATTGTGATCGGTATAGGCTCGCTCGTTTATGGACTTTCGCGCTTTGTCAATGGCTTTGTGGTCGATAAAATCAGCACCCGAGCGGTGATGGCTGTCGGTCTGTTGCTGTGCGCGGCGGCAAATGTCGCTTTCGGATGCGGATATGATTTGAGCTATGCGATTACGGGTGTGGCCGAGGGCCCGCAGGTGGTCAATATGTTGGTGCTGTTGATGGGTATCACGATCATATTGAATCAATATTTTCAGGGTTTAGGTTATCCCCCTTGTGCGCGAATGTTGCCACATTGGATTCACCCTTCGGAGTTGGCGACAAAGATGTCGGTATGGAACACTTCGCACTCGATTGGTGCGGCTGCGGCGGTTGTGGTCTGCGGCTACATTATGGGCCATATGGGTATGGATTTGAGTGCAAATGCCGAGGTTGTGGCGCGTATGGCGCAGAATATGGGCATTGCGGCTGATGATGCCGAGGGTATGAAGCGCGTGCTGCAATATGCCGCTCACTATGGCGCGTGGAAATGGTGTTTCTGGATCCCTGCGGCGGTGGCTGTGGCGGGTGCCGTATGGCTCTTTGCGGGTCTGCGCGACACTCCTTCGTCGGTTGGTCTGCCCGAACTGCCCGATACCGATACCAAGAGTAAGGAGGCTGCGGCCGATAAGCGAGGACATAAGAAGTTTATCGCCCATATGGTATTCAAAAATCGCTGGATCTGGACTCTCTGTGTGGCCAACGTCTTTGTCTATATTATGCGTATGGGTATCCTCGATTGGGGCCCGAAATTCCTGACCGAGAGTCGCGGTATGAGTATTGTCAGCGCGGCGTGGAGCGTAGCCGTTTTCGAGATCTTTGCAATCATCGGAACGATCTTCGCAGGCTGGGCTACGGATAAGATTTTCAAGAGCAAGGCGCATCATATGTGTCTGGTTTGTATGGTGATGGCATCGCTGTTTATGATTATCTTCGTAGCCTTTCCGCAGATGCCACCCGTGCTGTCGATATTGGTACTTGCGATGGGTGGATTCTTCATCTACGGCCCGCAGGCTTTG
>JAZUPN010000034.1:0-8106 GCA_045605245.1 Alistipes sp.
TTCGAATCCAGTCTCCCCGACATATTGTTTGACAGCAGAACTTTATCGAGTTCTGCTGTTTTTTCGTTTGTAGGCAGAATCGAAGGATATACTCTCCAAAAATTTTCACTATCTTTGTTCGTATGAAAATCACAATTGATAGCGCAATACCCTTTATCGCAGGCGTTTTCGAGCCCTATGCCGAGGTGCAATACCTCGCGGGGGATCGCTTCGACGCCGAGGCGGTGCGCGATAGCGATGCCCTCGTAATTCGCACACGCACAAAGTGCAACGCTGCCCTTCTCGAAGGATCGAAAGTGCAGTTTATCGCCACAGCCACAATTGGTTACGACCATATCGACCTTGACTATTGCCGTCAGCGCGGAATCGCCGTTGCGACCGCCGCAGGGTGCAACTCGCGCGGAGTACTGCAATGGGTGGCGGCGGCACTCAAAATGCTCTCGGAACGCGACGGATGGCAACCGCGTGAGCGACGTTTGGGCATTGTCGGCGTGGGCAACATAGGCCGCATTGTGGAGGAGTATGGTCGCCGTTGGGGCTTCGAGGTGCTCTGTTGCGACCCGCCGCGTCAGCGTACCGAAGGTGGCAATTTCTGTTCGATCGAGCAGATTGCCCGCCACTGCAACATCATCACATTCCACGTTCCGCTGATTCGTGAGGGCGAAGATTGCACGCTACACCTTGCAGGCGAGAGTTTCTTCGAGCAGATTGGCCGCAATACGGTGATTATCAACGCTTCGCGCGGCGAAGTTGTGGATAATGCGCTATTGAGCAAAGCGATTGGCGAGGG
The DNA here is from genome assembly GCA_045605245.1 of Alistipes sp. GTDB lineage: Bacteria > Bacteroidota > Bacteroidia > Bacteroidales > Rikenellaceae > Alistipes. The sequence continues at coordinate 791 of JAZUPN010000034.1, forward strand.
TCGTTGCGCAGGGTGTCTGGATGTATGGGAGAACGAGCCGACAATTGACCGCGAACTACTTGATCGCGTGGTGGTTGCAACGCCACACATCGCAGGCTATTCGGCACAGGGCAAGGCAAATGCGACGGCGATGTCGGTGCAGGCTGTGGCACGCCATTTCGGGTTGCCACTGACGGAGTTCTACCCTACCGAGGTTGAGCGCATAGCAGCTTGCCCGATCGAGTGGGAACAGATGTGTGCGACCATCGACCGCCATTGTGATTTGCAGGCCGAGAGCCGCCCCCTGCGAGAAAATCCCGAACTCTTTGAACATCTGCGCAATACCTACCACTACCGCGAGGAATATTTTTAGCGGATGTCTATTTGGATCGATACATATAATAATTGTAGAGGACAAATAGTGCATAATTGAATTAAAATTTCTACCTTTGTGCTGTATTAGGTTAAGAATCAAACTATGTACAAACAGATTATTCGTCCGTTGCTATTCTGCCTCTCGGCCGAAAATGCTCATAAACTGATTATTGGCGCACTGCGTTTGGTAGGATGTATCCCCGGGTCTAATTGGTTAATGGAGAAGATTTGCACCATAAAGCACCCCGCTCTCGAACGCGAAGTATTTGGCGTGAAATTCAAAAATCCGATCGGCATCGCCGCAGGTCTCGATAAAAACGCAGAGGTATATAACGAGTTCTCGGCTCTCGGTTATGGTTTCGTCGAAGTCGGCACCATAACCCCCAAAGGTCAGCCCGGAAATCCCCGCCCGCGTCTGTTCCGTCTGCCCAAGGACAAGGCGATCATCAACCGTATGGGCTTCAATAACAACGGTATGCAGAATGCTATCGAGAATCTTCACAAGCGTCGCGAAGGCGTGGTCGTAGGTGCAAATATCGGCAAAAACTCGCTGACACCGATCGAGGAGGCTCCGTCGGATTATCTGAAATTGTTCCGCAACCTGTATCAATATGTCGATTATTTCGTGGTGAATGTGAGCTGCCCCAATGTGGCAAAAGTTACATCGCTGCAAAATAAACAGAGCGTAACCGAAATACTCGAACCGCTCTTCGAGTTCCGTCGCGGCCAGAGCCAATATCGTCCCATTTTATTGAAAATTTCGCCCGATCTTGACGACGCATCGGTGGATGATATGACCGACGTGATGATCGAAACACCGCTCGACGGTATCGTTGCTACAAATACAACCACCTCACGTGCAGGACTTTCAACCAGCGCAAAGAGTGTCGAGGCGATAGGCAACGGAGGTTTGAGTGGTGCACCGCTGACCAAACGCGCTGTCGAGGTTGTTCGTCGTGTGCACGATCGCTGTCAGGGTCGTTACCCGATTATCGGTGTGGGTGGCGTAATGAGCGTCGAGGATGCAAAAGCGATGCTCGATGCAGGCGCAAGTTTGGTGCAGGTCTATTCGGGAATGATCTATAACGGCCCCGCTTTTGTGCGACAGATATGCAAGCAGTTGATCGCAGACCACGAGGCGGCCAAAGCAACCGCCACGACCGAGCAAAAGACTGAATAACAATCCATTATGCAAGCACAAATCATCACTATCGGCGATGAAATTCTGATCGGACAGATCGTGGATACCAACGCCGCTTACATCTCGCGTGCTCTAAACTCGGCAGGCGTGGTTGTAACCGAACGCTTGTCGATTGGCGACGATCGTCAGCGCATCGTCGAGGCTCTCGACACCTCACTCGCGCAGTGCGATCTGGTCATTATGACGGGCGGTCTCGGCCCCACGAAAGACGACATCACCAAGCGCACGTTAGCCGACTATTTCGGGATGACATTGGTGCGCGATGAGGCTGTCTATGAGCACGTTCGCAAGATGCTTACCGCGCGAGGAATCGAATTTAACGAACTGAATCAGGGTCAGGCTGATGTGCCCGACCGTTGCACCGTGCTGCACAACGCTCACGGAACAGCCCCCGCAATGTGGTTCGAACGCGATGGAAAGGTTGTGGTTTCGCTACCAGGGGTGCCTTTCGAGATGGAGCACTTGATGCAAGAGGAGGTGCTGCCGCGTCTGCGCGCACAATTCGCTCTAAAACAGGTTGTTCACCGCACGATGATTACGACGGGTTTGGCGGAGTCGATGCTCGCCAAGCGTATCGAGGAGTGGGAGGATGCGCTGCCGCCATACATCAAATTGGCATATCTGCCCTCGCCCTCGCAGGTGCGTCTGCGTCTGTCGGCTTACGAGGTCGACGGTCGCGAGGTGGGCAACGAGATTGACCATCTTTTTGCAGAATTGCAAGAGTTGATTCCGCAATATATTGTCGGTTTCGAGCACGAATCAATCTTCACATACGTTCATAATCTACTTATAAACAAGGGTTTGACCCTTGCGACAGCCGAAAGTTGTACGGGTGGCACGATCGCCTCGCGCTTTACGGCGCAGGCGGGTGCGTCGAGCTATTTCTTGTGTGGCGTGGTGTCGTACAGCAATGAGGCGAAGGCGCAAGTATTGGGTGTCAATATAGCTGATATCGAGCGTTATGGTGCAGTGAGCCAGACGGTTGCCGAACAGATGGCAGAGGGTGCGCGTCGCATTAGCGGCGCCGATTACGCCGTTGCGACGACGGGTATTGCCGGCCCGACGGGTGGCTCGGAGGAGAAACCAGTCGGTACGGTTTGGTTTGCCGTAGCTACTCCTAACGGAGTACGATCGGAGCGTCGAGTACTCGGAACGGTGCGCTCACAGGTGATCGAACGCGCCGCAGGCGTGGCTGCAACCCTGCTCCGCGATGCCATTATTGAGCAAAAAGGCGAATAAATGGTGTTTGCAACCATCAATTGTCGAAAAAGTGGTTGCGAAATGTTTGTATTATAGGAAAAAGTTCGTATATTTGCACGCCCAAAATATATGGGTAGAAATTAAACAAATAATTAAACGATGAAAGTCTGCGAAATTACTGGTAAGGTTGCGATGGTGGGTAACAATGTTTCTCACTCGAACCGTAAGACCAAGCGCAAGTTCAGCCCCAATCTGAAAACCAAGCGTTTCTGGTCGGAAGAAGAGAACCGCTGGATCACTCTCAAAGTGTCGACAGCTGGTATGAAAACTATCAACAAAAAGGGTCTTGCAAACGCTCTGAAAGAGGCAGTTGCAGCTCGTAAGGTTTACTAATTAAAACGAGGTAACAACAAATGGCAAAGAAAGGTAACAGAGTTCAGGTGATCCTCGAATGCACCGAGCAGAAGGCAAGTGGCGTTCCGGGTATGTCGCGCTACATCACCACCAAGAACAAGAAGAACACTCCCGATCGTCTGGAGCGTAAGAAGTACAACCCCTACCTGAAGAAGGTAACCGTTCACCGCGAAATTAAATAGTAAGCATTATGGCAAAGAAAGTAGTTGCAACCCTGAAAACCGGTACTGGTAAGAACTTTACCAAGTGCATCAAGATGGTCAAGTCGGAGAAGACTGGCGCATATATGTTCAAAGAGGGCATTATCGCTAACGATCAGGTTAAGGATTTCTTCGAGAAGAAATAATCTTGCACCACTGACCATTCAAAATTGGAGTTGTAAGGCCTCGGCCTTCAACACAAAAACGCAGACCTCATCGGCCTGCGTTTTTGTGTTATATAGGTATGGATAAGCCTACTTGTCAAATGCAAGCATCCACTTATCTTCAACCTTTACCATCTTAACATCCTCGTTCTTCTCCGAGCCATCGCCATAGACAACTTTGAGCTGAACATTAGCCGTATTGCCGTCCTCGCTGATGGTTTCACTCGTAGCCTCGACACTCTTTACGCCGCCCTTCTGTTCCATCTGGGGTGCAGCCTTCTCCTTGTACAGAGAGATAATCATCGCTTTACCCTCGGCAATCTCTTCGGGATCGGTAGTGTCATAGTGGATAGCATTAGCAAATGCCTCATAGTCGCCATTGGCTACATACTGATAGTACTCAACTGCTGCATCGCTCGGCGTTGCAGGAGCACCTGCGCACGATACCATAAACATCGCTACGGCAACTGCAAAAAGGGTAAATAACTTCTTCATAATCATTTAGGTTTTAGAATGAATAAATAGAGTTTAGTTTGCTGTTTTGGGTCAAGTCCGACGGCATAATATAGTCGCCCGTCATACTTGGGAAATTAACGTGTGTGCGTCGGCCCTCACTGATCGAAAGTCCGCTTTGCGCAAAGAGATACTCGATCAACTCGGTGCAATAAAGTTCGGTCGTATCTTCGGCATTATAATCGTGATCAAAGCGTCGTTTTTCGGCACTTAATCGGCGTGCGTGAGCGACTGCCACCTCAATCTGTTCGGGCGCGACATTGACACGATATACCGCGCCATTACCTGCCCTCATTTGATCGAAAAACGACTCAATAGGTTCGCTCTTCACTCGATCGAAATCGCCCTCAAATTCGCGTTCGTCGGGCACGGCGTGGATCACGTGCCACGCGCCATCGACCTTAACGGCAATGCCCACGTGCGAGAATCGACCGTCGTGATCGGTTGCGGTAACGGCACGCCCCAGCACACCCATTCCGCGACGGAACAACAGATCGCCCTCGTGGAGCTCTTGTTGCAACAGATCAAAATCGACCGCAGAGCCACGTTTAGCATCGCCACATCCCGACAAAGAGATGAAGAAGAGCGAACATAGTGCGATGATCCTTAATGTTTTCATACGCAAATATAGCGATCTAAAAGATTAAAAGCAAGAGTTTTGCGATTATTTTTTACGAGGGCACGGAAGTAGGCTGTGGCGGTTGTTCGAAGTTCGAGCCGCGAATGCGTGGCGAACTCTTTGACTTCGCCAATCAATTTTGAATTTTGCTTTTTTGAATTTTTGAATAAAAAATAATAGCCGCGACCCTTTCGGATCGCGGCTACTATTTTGCGAAGAGGCTAACGCACTACTTGCGCTTAACCTCAACCTGCTCGTAACCCTCAACAATATCGCCTACGCGAATATCGTTGAAGCTCTCGATGTTAAGACCGCACTCCATACCGTTGGTAACCTCCTTAACGTCGTCCTTGTAACGCTTCAACGAGCCCAGACGACCCGTATAGATCACAATACCGTCGCGGATCACGCGGATCGACGTGTTACGGGTAATCTTACCCTCACGAACGATACAGCCCGCAATAGTACCAACCTTCGAGATCTTGAAGGTTTCGAGTACCTCAACCGAGCATACGATCTCCTCCTTCATAACGGGCTCCAACATACCCTCGATTGCATCCTTGATATCGTTGATCGCGTCGTAGATGATCGAATACATACGGATCTCGATCTCCTCCGACTCGGCCAGACGGCGTGCGCCTGCCGAAGGACGAACCTGGAAACCGACGATAATCGCGTTCGATGCAGCTGCCAACAGAACATCCGACTCCGAAATCTGACCTACGGCCGAGTGGATAACATTCACCTGAACCTCCTCCTTCGAGAGCTTGATCAGCGAGCCTGTCATTGCCTCTACCGAGCCATCCACATCACCCTTAACGATGATATTCAACTCCTTGAACGAGCCGATTGCGATACGGCGGCCGATCTCATCCAGCGTTACGTGCTTCTGGGTCATAATACCCTGCATACGCTGCACCTGCTCACGCTTATTAGCGATTTCGCGTGCCGAGCGATCATCCTCCATAACATTGAAGGTATCGCCCGCCTGCGGCGCACCGTTCAGACCCAGCACCTGTACGGGAGTCGAGGGAGGTGCCTCATTGACCTTCTGACCGCGCTCGTTGAACATTGCCTTAACGCGACCCGAATGGATACCCGACAGCATCACATCACCAACGCGCAAAGTACCATTCTGAACGAGCAATGTCGCCACATAACCACGACCCTTATCAAGCGTCGATTCGATTACGGTACCCGTTGCACGACGATCGGGATTGGCCTTCAACTCCAACAGCTCGGCCTCCAAAAGTACCTTTTCGAGAAGTTTATCGAGGTTCAGGCCCTTCTTCGCCGAGACCTCCTGACACTGATACTTACCACCCCAATCCTCAACGAGGTAGTTCATATTAGCCAGCTGCTCCTTGATATGGTCGGGATTTGCTGCGGGCTTATCGATCTTATTGATTGCGAATACAATAGGCACACCTGCTGCCGAGGCGTGGTTGATAGCCTCGACGGTCTGCGGCATCACGTGGTCGTCAGCCGCAACGATGATAATCGCGACGTCGGTTACCTTTGCACCACGCGCACGCATTGCGGTAAATGCCTCGTGGCCGGGGGTGTCGAGGAAGGTGATCTTCTGACCGTTCAGCTCGACGCTATATGCACCGATGTGCTGCGTGATACCGCCGGCCTCACCCTCGATAACGTTGGTCTTACGGATATTATCCAGCAACGAGGTCTTACCGTGATCGACGTGGCCCATCACAACAACGATCGGCGGACGCGAGATCAACTCCTCGTCCGAATCGCCCTCATCCTCGATGGCCTCCTGAATCTCAACCGAGACGAACTCGACGGTAAAACCGAACTCCTCGGCTACGACAACCAAAGCCTCTGCATCCAGACGCTGGTTGATTGATACCATCAGACCGAGGTTCATACAAGCCATAATGACCTCATTGACCGAGACGTTCATCATCGTAGCCAACTCGCTGACGGTTACGAACTCCGTAACCTTCAATACCGAGCGTTCCATCTCCTGACGCTCCATCTCCTCGTTCATCTTGGCCGAAACAGCCTCGCGCTTCTCCTTACGGTACTTCGCACCCTTGCTCTTTGCGTTCTTGGCCGTCAGACGTGCCAAAGTATCCTTAACCTGCTTTGCTACCTCCTCATCGCTAACTTCGGGGCGAACGACAGGTTTGGGTGCAGGCTTCTGCTTGTTCTTCTTCTTTTTGCCACCCTGCTGCGCTGCCGCCTGCTGTTGCTGCTGTGCGGCATTCTGCTGCTTGGGCTGGTTGTTATTATTGGGCTTGCCGCCATTTGCGGGCTTCTGCTGGCCACCCTGCTGCTTGGTAATATCGACCTTGTCCTTGGTGATACGCTTACGCTTGGGATGACGGCCACCGGGCTGGAACTGCGAAACGTCGATCGTGCCGATGACATTCGGACCCGAAAGCTGCGAGCTCTGCGGACGGAAGATATCATCACGGCTCTCGGCCAGACGCTCATCGTAGGTCTTCGTCTGGATATCCGACTGCACGGGCTTTGCCTCAACCTTGGGGGCAGGGGCAGGGGCCGCAGTAGGCTTCTCAACGGGCTTTGCAGCGGGTTTCTCCGTCTGCTTGGGTGCAGGTGCCGCAGCAGGTTTCGGAGCAGGTGCCGCAGGCTGCGCAGGCTTTGCACTCTTATTGCCACCCAGATCG
>JAZUPN010000035.1:0-5523 GCA_045605245.1 Alistipes sp.
TCGGAGGGACACATCGATATCTTCCCCTTCCGCCCGCGTGGCAGCCGCAATTGTCAGCCGATTGTCTTTCAAGATAGCGACAATGCGATCAAAGCTCTCTTTAAGGCTCACGGCTATCACTTTGGACAGTTTATTTCGGGCTTGAAGAAGGATATCGTACTGACTTACAAGATTATGACGCTGACCGAATACGAGCGCAACGTAGCGATTTATGGCTGGCATCACCCTGACGGTCGCGCTCAACAGCCGCTATTTGTTCGCCACGGAAACTTCTATGTCGATTATAGCCACGGTGTGCGCTTAATATATAATAAGGTGAAGATTGACGGTGTGGAGTATAATATCCGCGAGATCTTGCAGTCGCCTAAACTCTACCGCCTGTTGAGCGACGAGCCGATGCCGCTGACGCAGGCGACCTATATGGGTAAGCCGGAGTGGCGATAGGACTCGGCAAACGATACACAAAGAAAAGGGGAAAACCGTTTGGTCTTCCCCTCTCTTGTGACACCAACAGGACTCAAACCTGTAACCTTCTGATCCGTAGTCAGATGCTCTATTCAATTAAGCTATGGTGCCAATCCTTTGTTTTGCGAGTGCAAAGATAGGTCATTTTTTGTGTGCCACCAAATATTTTTCAAACTTTTTTAATTTTTTTTGCTAAAAAAGTTCTTTCAACGCACTTTCAAGCTCCTCGATCGACGTTGCTTGTGCGACAATGCGACCGTCGGGCGACAGGAGGTAACTCGTTGGCAGCGACTCGATTGAGAGTTTTTCTGCAATCTCTGCACCACATCCTTCAATGCCCGAAAGTTGCAACCACGTCGAAGGGTCGTCTTGCGACGCTAATCGCTGTTGCGCGGGGCTGTTGTCCATCGAAATTCGGCAAATCGACAACTTCGCGCCCTCATACGGAGCCGTAATCTCGCCCAAATTGCGTGTGCGAGTGCGGTCGTTGTGATTCCACGAAGCCCAGAAATCGACCAAAACATATTGCTCCTCGTTGAGTAATTGCTGAATTTCGGCAGGCAGATTGCCGATGCGCTTGCCCTCCTGCGAGCGAATGTAACGCTCAATGCGTGTGCGCAAGGGCGCGACGGCATCGGCGCGACGTACCCCAGACGAAAGCTCTGCGTAGAGCGTGCGGGCATCGCCGATCGGGAGGTTGCGACTGAGGCGTTCAGCCAGCCAACCGCCATATAAGTTGTTGTGGTTCTGCGAAATGTATTTTCGTGCGAGAGAGTCGTAAGCCTGTTGATACGCCTGCGAGTACTCGCCTTCGGGGTGGCTCCACGCGAGCGAATCGACCTCGGCGAGCATCGCTGTTCGAGCATCGTTCGACGTTGTTCCCGTTGCGCGATACTCCTCGACGGTGATCTTTCCCGGCTCGATAAAGAGGGCAGAGCAGTAGCTCACCTCCTCCGAACGGAGTTCGATGACACTGCTTCGCGTAGCATTGCCGCTGATGATATATCGCCCATCGCTGCTATCCAGCTCCAATCGCTCGACCATCCATCCGCTTGTATCGGGCAATTCGCCCTCGGAGATCTCGCCCTCGATGCGAAAATCGAAACTGCGCTGTGAGAACATACCTCCTCCGAGCGACCAGACAATAGCCACTAACGAGATGATAATCACCAATATCGAGATAATTCGAGTGCGTGTCATTTGATAGGTTTCTTTACGGTGCGGTGCGGTGCGGTTTCACTCTTCAATTCGCGGTCGGGATTTTGGCGCAGGAACTGCTCCCACGAGCTGCTGCCACGTGTCGAGGTTGCTTTGAGCTTGCCGCCCAGCCCCTTTGCACGTTCCGACCCTGCGAGCGCATTGATTGTCGAGCAGGTGGTAAAGTAGTGGCATACAGCCACCGCCATACCATCTGTTGCATCAAGGCGTTTGGGGTCGTACGTAATGCCGAGCATCGATTGCAGGATGGCTGCTACCTGCTCCTTGGCTGCCGAACCGCGACCCGTAATCGACTGTTTGATGCGCGTCGGTGCGTACTCCGCAACCGATAGCCCGCGACTCAATGCGGCGGCCATTGCCACACCTTGTGCGCGACCCAATTTGAGCATACTCTGCACATTTTCGCCAAAGAAGGGCGACTCCAAAGCCACCTCATCGGGCTGATACTCATCGATTAACGCCCCGACTCGCTTGAAGATGTAGGCCAGCTTGTCGTAGGGGTCGGTGAGCTTATGCAGGTCGATGTCGCCGATCACAATGGCGCGCGGCTTGCGGCCTCCCACTTCGAGAAAGCCGTAACCCGTGCGATTTGTGCCGGGGTCGATGCCCATTATGATCTTCTTCGGTTGCTCCATTTGCGGCAGTGGTTGAAAAATGCGTCATACGTCGCACTCGTCGAGGAGCTAAACGTATGACGCACTGTGTTTTATTCAGCGATTACTCGCCCAAAACCTCGGCGATTTTTGCCTCAACCTCCTCGCCACGCAGATTAACTGCTACGATCGTGCCGTCGGGACCGATCAGGAAGTTCGAAGGAATGCTGCGTACAGCGTAGTCGGTAGCAGCCTGATTGTCGAAGTAATTAACGTCGCTAACGTGGATCCAGTTCATACCCTTGTTCTCAACAGCGTTCTTCCAAGCCTCTGCATCGCGGTCGAACGATACGCCATAGATCTCGAAGCCCTTGTCGTGATACTGCTTGTAGGTTTCGAGCAGGTAGGGTACCTCGCGCATACAGGGACCGCACCACGATGCCCAGAAGTCGAGCAGTACGTACTTGCCCTCGCCAACAACCGACGACAGTGCAACGGGCTCACCCTCCATATTGTTCTGAACTACTTCGATATAGGGCTTGCCAACCTCGACGTTTGCCTTTGCGGTAGCCAGCTCCTTCAACTTCACAACCTCGTCGGTGAGCTGCATCTCCGGCGAGAATTTCTCAACCTGCTCCAACATCTCGGCAGCGGTAGCCTCGTACGAAAGCTCGCTCAAATAGAGCTTTACACCGAACAGATTGTCGGCATTCTGTGCAACGCGCTCGCGGATATTCGAGTAATAAACCTCGACAAGCGAATCCTGTGCCTCGATAGCAACCTCGCGGTAGCCTGCCATAAACTCGCTCTGGAAAGCGTTGAAATCGGTGCGAGCATCGTTTGCAGTGGTACCCGAAACGGTGATCGACTGCGGATCCTCCATCGAACCCTTTACTGCGATTGTGCCATTCTCGATATAGACAATTGCGAAGGGACGCTCTGTTGCCAGATACATCAGTGCGGGCTTCTCAACCTCGCCCTCGAACTTGAACGCACCTGCAACCATCGCGGTCGAATCGCCCTTCTCGCCCTTCTCGTTCATCAGGTAGATGGTCTGATCCTCAACACCTTCCAGCTGGCCGTTAATCACGTAACCATTATTGCCGCAACCAACTGCTACCATAGCAACGGCTGCCATTACGATAAGTTTTTTCATAGTTTTTTTGTTTTTATTTAAGATTTAGTTTTTCGTTTCTTTGTGATGACATTTGTCTTGTTGCCTCTCTGCTCTTTCGCACTTTTCGAGGCTACTTCTTCAATTCTGCTATCTCTTTCTCCAAGCGCGATACGGTGCGGCTCAATTCGGGCAAATTGCGGAAAACGGCATTCGAACGGTGGAACTTCAAGCCCGGCAGCGAGGGGGTACCCATACGCATTTCGTTGCTATCGACATTGTTGTCGATACCGCTCTGCGATCCCGCCTTCACATTGTCGCCAATGGTCAAATGGCCAGCGATGCCGACCTGACCACCAAACATACAGTTGCTGCCCACCTTCGTCGAGCCTGCGATACCGACCTGTGCCGCCGCAACGGTATTCTCGCCGACGATGACATTGTGGCCGATCTGGATCAGGTTGTCGAGCTTCACACCGCGACGAATCACCGTCGAGCCCATTGTCGCACGGTCGATACAGGTATTTGCGCCAATTTCGACATCATCTTCGAGAACGACATTGCCGATCTGCGGAATCTTGTCGAAATTGCCCTGCGCATTGGGTGCGAAACCGAAACCGTCGGCACCAATCACCGCGCCCGCGTGCAGAATCACGTTGTTACCGATAACACAACCCTCATAGACCTTCACGCCTGCATTGATTGTTACGTTGTCGCCAATGCGCACATTCTCACCGATATATACCTGCGGATAGATGCGGCAGTTTGCGCCCAGTTTTGCGCCACTGTCGATTACTGCGAAGTCGCCCACGTAGCAACCTTCGCCCAGCGTTGCGGTTGCATCGATCGAGGCGCGCTCGCTGATGCCCGTCTTGCGAGGCTTATTGGCAACATAGAATTCGAGCAACTTTGCAAAGCAACCGTAAGCGTCATCGACCTTGATCATCGTCGCTGCGACGGGCTGCGACGGCTCGAACGAGCGATTGACGATGACGATCGACGAAGCGGTTGTGTAGAGATATTGCTCATATTTCGGATTTGCAAGAAACGACAGCGCGCCCTCGTGTCCCTCCTCGATCTTTGCGAAGGTATGTACGGCAGCCTGCGGATTTCCCACTACATCGCCTTGCAGTACGCCGGCGATCATTTCAGCTGTAAATTGCATAGTTATAATCTTTATTCTCTTTTTGTTCAAATGTTACTTTGCGCTCTTTACTCGTTAGAGGTACTCTTTCAGGTCGATCTCTTCGGGCATAAATTGCGTTGGGTCGCCACCGAAATAGACCAACTCGCGCACGATGCTCGACGAGATAGCGGCATAGCGCGGCGGAGTGAAGAAGAGTACGGTTGTAAGTTCGGGGTATAGTCGCTCGTTGATGAGCTGCATATTGTGCTCATACTCGAAATCGACGGCATTGCGCACACCACGCAGCAGGAACGTCGCTCCGCACTCGCGGCAGAAATCGGCAGTCAGTCCGCGGTACATCTTTACCTCGATTTTGTCATTGCCCTTAAATACATCCTCGATCAGTCGCACACGCTTTTGGGGAGCGACCAGACCACGTTTTTCGTTATTGTATCCCACGCCGATAATGATACGATCGAACAGATCGATAGCCTCATCGACAATGGCTTTGTGGCCGAGAGTGAAGGGATCGAATGATCCGGGAAAGACAGCAATTCGTTGCATACTCATTTCAAACGGTTTATAAAAACACGTAAAGGTATGGATAATTCCGAAAAAATGCAAACCTCTCTACCTAAACGCCACAATAATAGCGATGAAACCGTCTTTTTTGCAACTCTCGAACGGTTATTGTGTGGTTTTTTGATCGAGATATTGTTGAATGGTTGCCGAAAATTTTGTAACTTCGCACAAAATCCTCTTCCGATGAAAACTGTAAAGATAACCGTAATGCGAATGGCGCGCTATGACGATTTGATGGCTCGCTATGAGAACCCGATTGAGCACACCTGCGATATGCACTTGGGGCAGACCTTCGTGGTCGAGGAGTGTCGTTGCCCCGATGGTATGTGTGAAAGTGCGTGGCAGACACTGTTGCCCTTTGTGCGCGAGTTGGCCGAGGGTGGTGGTAACTTTTTCGATGGCTGGATGCGCAATCCCCACTCGGC
>JAZUPN010000036.1:0-1691 GCA_045605245.1 Alistipes sp.
ATCGAGTTCTGCTTGTAGGGCTGAATGTTAGCCGTAACCTCTACCAACTGACCAACGGGAGCCGAAATAGCCTCGGCGGTCTTAATCAGCACCTTCTCAGGCTGAACAGTAGCTACACTCTCTGCGCTCTTGCCACCGCAACCGACCAGCACCAACGAAGCTACCAGCGCAGTTGCAAATACTAAATTCTTTTTCATCTTTCTATATCTTACTTTTTAGTTATTATTCTTCAATTTATTGGTATTGCGCAAACACTACTCCTCCTTACCGATAATCTTATCGTAATCGGCCTTTGCCGAAAGGTAGTCATAGATAGCCTGCGAATAGTTCAGTTTGGCCTGTGTCAGCGACAACTCCGCTGTATTCAGTTCCAAAATGGTACCTGCACCAGCCTTATAGCGGGTGTTCGAGATGTCGTAAGCCTTCTGGGCCTGCGCAACGGTCTTCTCGTTGGCAAACATCTTCTCACGTGCAGTCAGCAGATTATTGATCGACGTGCGCACCTGAACATCGGTACTTTTGGCCAGATAGTCGCGCTGAATATCGAGCTGACGAATCTGATTGCGCACCTGCTTAACCTTATTGGTATTCTTAAAACCAGAGAAGATAGGCACCGAAAGCTGCAAACCGACCGAGATGGGGTGCTGCCAATAGAAGCTCTTCTTTACCGCCTCGGCAGTACCTGCATCACCCGTTGCACCGCCTGTCGTGCCACCTGCTGCACCGCCGCCCATCATTGCACTGAAATCGGGACGCTGCATATCGTTACCCGAATATGAGAACTGACCAAATGCCACCAGCGACGGCATACGCGAAGTTTGGGTCAGTTTCAGATTCTGTTGCAGCAACTCGGCCTGAATATCAAGCTGGCGAAGCTGGCTATTGTTCGAGATATCGGTTGTAAGTTCCTCGCCACCATTCAAAATTGCATTACGGAAGTCATCGAGCGTACCAACCAAAGCCAAATCTACATTTTCGGGCAGGCTCAAATACATCTTCAACAGACGCTTTGCGATGTCGATCGAATTGGCAGTCTGGATGATCGAGGGCTGCAAGTTGCTCAACTGCACCTCGGCAGTAAGCAGATTGTACTCCGATGCCAAACCGTGCTCATACTGCACACGGGTATCCTCAACCGTCTTGCTCACCGTAGCCTCGCTCGAACGGAGCACTGCAAGCGACTGCTCTGCCAACAAAATATTGTAATATGCCTTCTTAACTGCATTTACCAAATCAATACGCGATGCACGAGCCTGCTCTACGGCATTCTCCATCTGCACCTTCGTTAGTTTAATCGAACGCCAAACTGCGGGCATAACCAACGGCAAACCGACCTCGGCCGAAGCTGCGATCGTATTATCGGCACCAAACGACAGACCCTTCGAGATCTCGCTCTTAACAACGGCATAGGTATAAACGCCACTTGCCGAGATCGAGGGATAGAGGTTGCCCAAAGTCTCCTTGCGAACGTAATCGTAACGCTCAATCTCCAAATCGGCCACCTTGATAGTGGGGTTCTCGCTCAATGCGAGATCGATAGCCTCCTGCAACGAGAGTTGCATCGTTGTAGCAATCGGCTCCGACTCTGCGATCAGTGCGGTTTGAGCCGAAACGCCAAGCGTCATCAGCGCGCACGCGCAGAGTGTCATCATCATCTTTTTCATCTTCTTTCTCTTTCTATTATTGTTTTT
>JAZUPN010000037.1:0-10986 GCA_045605245.1 Alistipes sp.
TGAAAAAGGCGTTGCTTGTGGCAACCCCTTTTCTGTGTGCTATTTAACGATCTCCTTTATCGCTTGATAGATGCCCTCTGCATCGTAGCCGCATATCGCATAGAGTTGCGCGGGCGTACCGTGTTCGATGAATTGATCGGGTATACCGAGACGTCGTACCTGCTTGATGTGGCCGTGCTCGGTGAGCCAATTCTCAACCGCACTGCCTGCACCACCGCGAATAACGCCATCCTCGACCGTAATCACGCGATCGAAACCATTTGCAACCTCCGCAAGCAACTCCTCGTCAAGCGGCTTTGCCCAACGCATATTGTAGTGCGCCACCGAGATACCCTCTTCGGCCGCACGTGCAATGGCCTTCGCAGCAAAATTGCCAACCGTACCGAATGTCAGCACAGCGATATCCTTGCCCTCGCGCAGACGCTCACCGCGACCGATCTCCAACTCCTCGAAGGGGCGATCACGCCACTCTGTCCCATCGCCACGACCACGCGGATAGCGAATCACAACGGGACGCTCGGCAAGCGATGCGGTGTACATCATATTGCGCAATTCGGCCTCATTCATAGGCGTTGCGATGGTCATATTCGGTACACTGCCCAACGCTGCTATATCGAGTGCGCCGTGATGCGTAGCTCCATCTTCGCCGACCAGACCCGCGCGGTCAAGGCACAGTACCACAGGTAGTTGCTGAATGGCAACATCGTGAATGATATTATCGAAGGCGCGTTGCGAGAACGACGAATAGATATTACAGAACGGAACAACGCCCTGCGTAGCTAAACCTGCGGCAAAGGTTACGGCGTGGCCCTCGGCGATACCAACATCGAAGCATCGTTCGGGCATTTCGGCCATCATAATATTGAGCGAACAGCCCGTAGGCATAGCGGGAGTGATACCCACAATGCGCTTGTCGCGGCGTGCCAAATCGAGCAACGTCTGACCAAAGACATCCTGATAGCGAGCCGGAGCGTCGCCCGACGAACTGCCCAAACGCTCGCCCGTTTCGGGATCGAACGGACCGGGGGCGTGCCATACCGACTGATTTTGTTCAGCAGGGGTGTAGCCCTTGCCCTTGACCGAGAGTACGTGTAACAATTTCGGGCCCTTAATCTCGCGCAGATCACTCAACGTGCGGACCAGCGAGGTGATGTCGTGGCCGTCAATCGGGCCGAAATATCTGAATCCGAAACTCTCGAAGAGGTTGCTATTCTGCAAGATACCCTGCTTGATGACGTTGCCCGCCTTCTGCATTGCGCGTCGCAACGTAGGGATATTTGCCAGAGCGTTCCAGATGCGATTTTTGAAACGGTTGTAGTGTTTCGATGTCGTGATGCGCAACAGATAGTGTTTCAATGCACCCACATTTGCATCGATCGACATATTGTTGTCGTTGAGAATTACAAGCAGATTGGCTTTGCTCGCACCTGCATTATTCAGGCCTTCGAACGCTAAACCTCCCGTCATCGCTCCGTCGCCGATAACTGCAACGACACTGTTCTCTTCGCCTTTCAGACGCATTGCCTCGGCCATACCGAGTGCGGCCGAAATCGAAACCGAAGCGTGCCCTCCGATGAAGGCATCAAAACTACTCTCACTACGGCGCGGGAACCCACCCAGACCGCCGAGTTTGCGATTTGTTGTAAAGGCATCGCGGCGTTCGGTGATGATTTTATGGGGATATGCCTGATGACCAACATCCCAAATCAGCTGGTCGTCGGGCGTATTGAATACATAGTGCAGAGCCGTAGCCAACTCTACCGTGCCAAGACTCGATCCGAGATGACCAGGGTTGATGGCGCACTGCTCGATGATATATTGGCGCAACTCCTGGCAATAGAGTGGCAATTCGGCCACTTGCAGGGTGCGCAAATCGTCAGGCGTATCGATTCGATTGAGATATTTATACTCTTTCCTCTCCATCAGTTGCATTTTATACATACAAAGATAAATAAATATTGGAGAAAAATGCTTATCTTCGCAAAAGGATTTGGAATAAAACTTTTGCATTGATGAAAAAAGCACTGATAATAGCGATTTTGGCTCTGATTAGCACTTCGTGCGTATCGAATAAAACCTACAATGCTTCTCGTGCCGAGGCGATGCGTTTGGAGAGTGAGTTGTCTGCTCTTCGTTCGCGTGCCGAGGCTATGGGTCGTCTGAACGATGAACTGAATGGCGAGAAGAGTACGCTGCAAAATTCGCTTTCGCAACTTACGGCCGATTACGACGCACTGCGCAATCAGTATGCAGCTCTCGAAAAAGATCGTGGCAACCTTGCGCGCGACATCGAGCAGTTGCGCGAAATGCTCGATAAGGGCAATGCCGAGGCCTCGCGTATGCTTTTGGAGTTGCAGCGCAATCAGTCCGATTTGGAGGAGCGTTCGCAGCGTGTAGCCGAGTTGGAGTTGCTGTTGCAGGCGCGCGAAGAGGCTATCGCATCGATTCGCCGACAGGTGAGCGACGCGCTGTTAGGTTTTGAAGGAAAGGGCCTTACGATCTCAACGCGCGATGGCAAGGTCTATGTCTCGATGGAGGATAAGTTGCTCTTCCGTTCGGGTAGCTACGAGATTGGCCGCGATGGCGAGAGGGCTGTGCGCGATTTGGCGAAGGTGCTGGCTGCCAATCCCGATATCAATGTGATGGTCGAGGGACATACCGACGATGTGCGTTATACGCCCAATGCCTATTTGAAGGATAACCTCGATTTGAGTGCCAAGCGAGCTACGACGGTGGTGCGTCTGCTGTTGGAAAACAAGGAGATTGCGCCCGAACGTATCGTTGCGGCAGGACGTGGCGAGTCGCTGCCCGTAGCCGAGGGTAAGACGGCCGAGGCTCGTGCCAAGAACCGCCGTACGGAGATCATTCTTACGCCGAAGTACGACGAATTGATGAAATTGATGGAGAGTACAAAATAACGAATATAATAACGATAAACAGCTATGAAATACAAACGTATATTGCTCAAACTCAGCGGCGAGTCGCTGATGGGCGAACAGAAATATGGTCTTTCGACCGACGTACTGACCTCGTATGCACGTCAGATCCGCGACGTAGCGGCAACGGGTGTGCAGATCGGTATTGTGATCGGTGGCGGTAACATCTTCCGTGGTTTGAGCGGTGTGAGTCGTGGTTTCGACCGCGTGAAGGGCGACCAGATGGGTATGTTGGCTACGATCATCAACTCGTTGGCGTTGCAGTCGGCATTGGAGGATGCAGGTGTTAAGGTTCGCGTGCTGACCTCGATCCGTATGGAGCCTATCGGCGAGTACTACTCGAAGGCTCGCGCGCTGGAATTGATGGAGGCAGGTTACGTGGTGATCGTCGGTGGCGGCACGTCGAACCCCTTCTTCTCGACTGACTCGGCTTCGGCTCTGCGTGGTGTGGAGTTGGAGTGCGAGGTGCTGTTGAAGGGCACACGTGTTGATGGCGTCTATACGGCTGATCCAGAGAAGGATCCGACCGCAACGAAGTTCGATGAGATTACCTTCGATGAGGTACTCGATCGTCGTTTGAAGGTTATGGACCAGACCGCATTCACGCTCTGCCGCGAGAATAAGTTGGAGATTATCGTCTTCGATATGGATACCGAGGGCAACCTCGCGCGCGTTCTGTCTGACGAGAAGATCGGTACGTTGGTTAAACTTTAATTGAACGAAGATGAAGAAAAAGATAATTATTGCCGTGTTGGCTCTGCTCGCCATTGCGGCTGCTGCCATGGTGGGGATTAGCGCGCAACGCCTACCCGTAGATGACGCTGCTGTCGCCGTGATTGGTGATCAGTGCCCCTCGTTCACGGTTCAAATGCTTGATGGCGATGAGATTTCGATCGACTCGTTGCGCGGTAAGACCGTTCTGATCAACTTCTGGGCTACGTGGTGCCCTCCCTGCAATGAGGAGATGACGCGTGTCGAGAAGGAGATCGTTGAGCGTTTTGCCGGTGAGGAGTTTGTCTTCCTGCCCATTTCGCGTGGCGAGAAACCCGAAGTGGTTAAGACGTGGCGCACGAAGAAGGGTTACAAATTCGATATAGGTCTTGATATCGCAACCGAGATCTTCCCGCAGTTTGCCCGCACGTATATCCCTCGCAACTACCTGATCAATCCCGATGGAACGATAGTCTATTACGAGGTCGGCTACGATACTAAACTCTTTGACGAGCTTGTGAAGAAGATCGACGAAACTATCCAAGAAGCAAAGAAATAATTACTTAAAACAGATACAACTATGACTGAACAAACCAAACAGATCCTCGACAATGCATCGTCGAAGATGCAGAAGGCGCTCGACTATTTCGAAGATGAACTGTCGAACGTACGTGCAGGCAAGGCCAGCACCAACCTCCTGAATGGCGTGATGGTTGATTACTATGGCGCTCCGACCCCCGTGTCGCAGGTTGCAAGTGTAACCGTTCCCGATGCCAAGACGGTGATTATCCAGCCCTGGGAGAAGAATCTGATTCGTGCCATCGAGAAGGCAATTATCGACTCGAATATCGGTCTTGCACCGTCGAACAACGGCGAGCAGATACGCTTGACTATGCCTCCTCTGACCGAGGAGCGTCGTAAGCAGCTCGTTAAGCAGGTTCGTGGCAGTGCCGAGAATGCACGTGTAACCCTGCGTAATATTCGTCGCGATGCTGTCGATGCGTTCAAGAAGGCGCAGAAGGAGGGTATGCCCGAGGACGAGGCAAAGTCGGGCGAGGGCGAAGCACAGAAGGTAATCGACAAGTACTCGAAGAAACTCGATGCTATGCTCGACGCAAAGGAGAAGGAGATTATGACCGTGTAGTTCGTTGCTCCTCAATGATTAAGCCGCTCTGCAAAGGGCGGCTTTTTTTGATTCACAAATTGCATTATAATCCACACTTAGTGGCTCATCATTGGCGGGTGGGGGGCTCGCCCGAAGGGCGACCCGCCAATGATGACGCCCGCAGGGCGTGCCGCTTTCTAAGGCTTATAATTAGCATTAGTTGCAACAAAAACCTATCTAACGCAAAGTTAGATAGGCTCTTTTTCGCTTTAATAGATAATGTATTGTCTTCCCCTTTTCTAAAAGTTGGAATTTAGTGGAAATTACATATTAAAGAAATATATATCATCGCCTTTCTTGCAAGTATAGCGGTATCGTGATACATTGTACCCATTAAATGTTGTTTTATCATTATTATACACAGAGTAGTATATATCTCCACGACCAACAAAATATCTATTATCTTTTGTGTAAATGCTGATAGGAAAATTTCCATAAAGATCTCTTTGGCAATCCACTAACCGATTAGTAACCGTATTAATATAGATGTAATTATTAATCTCTTTTATGAACTTATAAGGGTTCTCGTATGTAGCAATTGCTGACGTTTGATTGTCAGTTATTTCTGCTTGTTTAGTATTTCCTGCATAGCTCATAGTAGCAAGTAATCCTAAAACGATGGTAAATAGTAAATTTTTCATTTGAATCAATTTTTAATGGTTTTTTACTCATTTAACGGATTTAAGTTCCTCCGTAGTACCTCAGTTTGATTAGTAGTACGCACAAAAAAAGCGCGGTACTTTTAGAATATTCTCATTCAGAGGTGTTTGGCGTAACCCATCGGCAGAATACCTAAAAGCCCGCACCAAAAAGTGCGAGCATTTTGCAATATCCCTGCCGAATTTCATTAGTCGCCAAACTTCCTGAATGACAGAATAAAGCTAAACGCTTTTCCAATATATTAAAATGTGCGTATCAATTTATACGCGATGTTCCATAGGCATTTGTGTTTGTATGTTTTTACAAAGTTAAGGGTATTTTTTATAATGTCCAATTATTTGCGTAACTTATACAACCCTACTTGGAATTTGAAAAACCATAAGTCTATTTTACAACTTCTCGCCGTAGGCCAAATCGCCTGCGTCGCCGATGCCGGGTACGATATACGATTTCGAGGTCAGCTCCTCATCGACTGCACCGCACCAGATCGTGGTGGTCTTCTCGGACATATGCTGCTTGACGTAATCAACACCCTCCTCGCTGGCGATAACTGCTGCAATATGAGTGTGTTTCGGTGTGCCGCCCTTCTCGCACAGAGCCTCGTATGTCAGCACAATCGACGAACCTGTTGCCAACATCGGGTCGGCCAGAATCAGAATCTTACCCTCCAAGCTACCGCACGAGATATACTCAACTTTAATCTTGAATTTGCCATCTTTGCTATACTTGCGATATGCCGAAACGAATGCGTTCTGCGCGTCATCGAAGTAGTTCAGAAAACCCTGATGATAGGGCAGACCTGCACGCAGAATCGTTGCTACGACCACCTGATCGCTCACCTGCATCACGCTTGCCTCGCCGAGGGGAGTCTCAACAATCTTTGCTGTATAGTTGAGCGTTTTGCTGATCTCGTATGCAGTTACCTCGCCCATACGTTCGAGGTTACGGCGGAAACGCATACTATCGACTTGAATCTGACGATCGCGCATTTCGGCGATAAATTTGTTCAGAATCGAGTTCTGTTCATTGAGAATGTGCAACATAGCTTATTGAAGTTTTATAGGTTAGACTATTTAGTATAAGAAGTTATTGAACGGATAACGACCTGCGTGGATCTCGCGCACCATTGCGTAGAGGTCCTGACGCAACTTGTCGATATTCTGACGGTCGAGAGCCGAAATGAAGATACAGGGGGCATCGGTCGAAGCCATATATGTACGTTTCAGATCGTCGAGCGAGAGGTTTTCGCGCGTTGCGGGGGTCAGATCATCCTCATCTTTCTTAATATAGGTATAGGCATCGATCTTGTTGAAGATGATGAATGTCGGCTTGTCGCCCGCGCCGATCTCGCGCAGAGTTTGCTTCACAACATCCATCTGCTCTTCGAAGCCGGGGTGCGAAATATCGACCACGTGCAACAGCAGATCGGCCTCGCGCACCTCGTCGAGAGTCGATTTGAACGACTCGACCAGTTGCGTCGGCAACTTACGGATGAAACCAACGGTGTCCGAAAGCAGGAAGGGCAGATTGTCGAAGACCACCTTGCGAACCGTCGTGTCGAGCGTTGCGAAGAGCTTATTCTCGGCAAATACATCGCTCTTACTCAATAGATTCATCAGTGTCGATTTGCCTACATTGGTATATCCAACCAGCGATACACGTACCATCTGGCCGCGATTGCTACGCTGAACAGCCATCTGTCGGTCAATCTTTTTCAGATCCTCTTTGAGCTTCGAGATGCGGTTGCGGACAATACGGCGGTCGGTCTCGATCTCGCGCTCACCTGCACCACCACGTGTGCCTGTACCACCACGCTGACGTTCAAGGTGGGTCCACATACCTGTCAGTCGCGGCAACATATATTCGAGCTGCGCCACCTCGACCTGCGTCTTTGCGTATGCGGTCTGGGCGCGCGAAACGAAGATGTCGAGAATCAGTCGTGTGCGATCCTGTGTGAGGCAGGGGAGTGCCTTCTCGATGTTGCGCGTCTGCGAAGGCGAGAGCTCGTCGTCGAAGATCACCACGTCGATAGCATTCTCCTCGCAGAATTGTGCGATCTCCTCCAATTTACCCGGTCCGACATAGATACGCGAATTGGGCGAGGGGAGCATCTGCATAAAGCGGCGCACGGTAACGATACCTGCCGTCTCGGCCAGAAACTCCAATTCGTCGAGATACTCCTCGGCCTGACGTTGCTTCGAGCGGTCGGTGATGACCGTAACGAGCACGGCGCGACGGCGCGGATCGACTTCGGCGATCTCGGTGGCGGGTGTATTATTCTTGTTTTCAGCCATTGGCTTCGAAAGTTCTAAATACGAGTCTTATAACGAACGTGCTTACAATTACGTTCTATATATTTCAAAAACGAGGGTATCCCTCCATTGGGGACACCCTCATATAGTGTGTAATTCTATGATCCGATTACTGGATACGGAAATCTACGGGCAGAGTGTAACGTACACGTACTGGCGAGTTACGCTGCTTACCGGGAGTCCACTTGGGCGACGACTGGAGTACGCGAACAGCCTCATCAGCAAGTGCGCGGTCGGGGCTCTGCAAAACCTGAATGTTGGTCAGCGAACCATCGCGCTCGATAACGAAGGTCAAGGTAACCTTACCCTGAATACCGTTCTCCTGTGCGATTACAGGGTACTTCAACTTACCCTGAACCCACGAGCGGAACTTCATCAGATCACCACCCTGGAACTTGGGCATCTCCTCTGCGATGATGAAGGGAGCGTCATCCTCAACAACCTCCTCAACAACCTCGATATTCTGCACGATCTCGATATCATCCGAGAACTCGGTAAAGTCGAACTCGGTCTCAATCTTGGTGTCATTGGTAACGACGTTCAACACGTCCGACAGAACCTGCATCTCAACCTTCTTGGGAGGTTCGGGCGGCTTCTGATCCTGAGTGGTGATGTCGGTAATTTCCTCCTCGATAACGGTCAAATTAGTCTCGATGATCTCAACTACACGCTCCTTCTGGGTGTATGCGAAGCAACCGATAGTGAGCAGCAACGCCAAGATTATACCAATTTCAAGGAACAGACCTTTCTTGTTGTTAAGGTCAGCTTTGGGTGATTTTTTGATTTGCATTATTAATTAATTTTTAATTGTTTTCGTCGAAAAACATCATTTGTTGCACTACAAATATAGTAACAATATTGGAAAAAAAATAGTTTTGCTCAAAAAAAACTCAAAAAATCCATATATTTGCACTCGGCGACCCGCTAACAGGGTATTTTAAGCAGGTTTTATGGAACATTTATACGGTAAAAATCTCTCGGAGTTGCAGGCCATAGCGGCCGAATTCGGGCTCCCGCGTTTTGCTGCGGGGCAGATGGCTCGATGGCTTTACAAACGACACGTTACCGAGATCGGGGCGATGACCGACCTCTCGGCAGCGGCGCGTGCGCGACTCGCAGAGCGTTACGATATCGGCCTTACGCCTCCGCTGGCGGTGAGTGCCTCGGAGGATGGAACGCGCAAATATCTCTATTCGACCGAGACTTCGGGCCGCCATATCGAATCGGCTTATATTCCCGATGGCGAACGTGCGACGCTTTGCGTCTCGTCGCAGGCCGGTTGCCGTATGGGGTGCCGTTTCTGTATGACTTCGCGTCAGGGGTTGCACCACTCGCTTTCAGCTCTCGAAATTTTGAATCAGATTGCCTCGCTACCTGAGCGCGAGCGATTGACAAATATCGTATATATGGGTATGGGTGAGCCCTTCGATAATCTCGATAATGTGTTGCGTTCGCTCGAAGTTCTCACCTCGGATTGGGGCTACGCTTGGAGCCCTACGCGCATTACCGTTTCGACGGCAGGAGTGCTGCCTTCGCTCAAACGATTCCTCGATGAGTCGTCGGTGCATCTGGCTGTGAGTCTGCACAATCCGTTCCACGATGAACGTCAGCAGATTATGCCGATCGAGAAACCCTATCCGATTGCCGAGGTGATGAAGGTGCTACGTCAATACGACTTTACGCACCAACGCCGCGTAAGTTTTGAGTATGTCGTGATGAGTGGTCTGAACGACTCGCCGCGCCACGTAGCCGAGCTGGCTCGATTGCTCAACGGAGTGGCTTGTCGCATCAATCTGATCCGCTTCCATAAAATCCCCGACTCGCCCTATTTCAGCCCTCCGCAGCCGCAGATGGAGGCCTTCCGCGATGCGCTGATTCGCAAGGGTATTATGACTACGATTCGTCGTTCGCGCGGCGAGGATATCAAGGCTGCGTGTGGTCTGCTTTCGACTCTTGGTGTCGATAAAGAGTAGCACATTTGGGCACACGTTTTGATGGGTGCGAGGGGTAACCTTTATATAATTATTGTATGAAAAAGTATCTTTTGATCGTGGCAATGGTGCTTTCGATGGCTCTTGGCGTGTCGGCCAAAGGGGGTGTCGAATTCCGCGAAGGAACGCTCGATGAGATGATCGCAGAGGCCGCTGCATCGAACAAATACCTATTTGTCGAATTGTTTGCAACGTGGTGTGGTCCGTGCCGCTATATGGAGCGAATATTGGCAACCGAAGAGGTTGGCGAATTTATGAATCCGCGCTTTGTATCAACACGTTACGATGTCGATAAAGCTACGGGAGCACTGCTTGCGCAATCCAATGGCGTGCGCAGTATTCCGACCTGTTTGGTCATCAATGCCGAGGGCGAGGTCGTAGGTCGGCTGGTGGGGTCGAGTTCGGCTGCAAAATTCATCGCTTCGATGCGTCGCCTGCTTGCCAATATCGAACAAGAGGAGTAAAAAGGTGGCAGGGTAGTGGATTTTTTCGAAAAATTTCGTATATTTGCACTAACGTACCTATTGTGCAACAAATAAAACAATCATATATGGAATACGCAACCAAACTTCAAGAGTATGCACCTGCTCCGACCGTTGAGGAGGTAGCCGAGAAGGTGGCAGCGGCTCGCGTGGCGGCCAAGGCAAATGAGAACACAGATGTCTATAAATTCTGCTATTCGACTATCGACCTTACAACGTTGGCTTGTACCGATTCGGTTGAGTCGGTAACGCGCTTTGCGCGTCGCGCGGCAGAGTTCTATATCGACTATCCGCATATTCCCAACGTGGCATCGATCTGTGTCTATCCTCCTTTCGTTGAGACAGTTGGATTGGCTGTTGATGGTACGCCGATGCGCATTACCAGCGTGTCGGGCGGTTTCCCTGCGTCGCAGACTTTCCTCGAAGTGAAGGTGCTCGAAACGGCAATGGCAATCGAGAATGGTGCCGACGAGATCGACATCGTGATCAACGTGGGTGAACTGCTCGAAGGTCGCGTTGATGAGATGGCATCGGAGATTGAGGTGTTGCGCGAGGAGGCTTCTGACGTGGTTTTGAAGGTGATCATCGAGTCGGGTGCGCTGAAAACTCCCGAACTGATTCGTAAGGCATCGTTGCTGTCGATGATGGCGGGTGCCGATTTCGTTAAGACCTCGACAGGTAAGATCGACGTTGCGGCAACACCCGAAGCGGCAGTTGTGATGTGTGAGG
>JAZUPN010000038.1:0-10225 GCA_045605245.1 Alistipes sp.
CTCGAAGATGAGTTTGTAAAGACTCTCTATGAGGTTGATAGCTATGCGATTGAGGGTGATATTCTATCGCTGCTCGACGAGGGTAATGTTATCGTAAAGTTGCAGTCTACCGCAAAGGCAGAGTAACAGAGTAACAGAACGACGAAACAATCGAGTAACAACGCAACAAAAAAAAGGCTGTCCGACAATTTGGACAGCCTTTTTTTATGGTTTATCTTTTCGCCGCTTACATCTTCACGCTAAATGTAAGAATGGCCTGATGACGATTCAACTGACCGGTCAGCTCACCACTCTGCGAGGTGAATGAGCCCGATGCATTCTGATAGTAGAACAGATCGTAGGTCGAGAGCTTTGTATTCTGATAGACATAGGTCATATCGAGCGTACAGCGACCAAAATTGAAGCCGAGACCGGCCGACGCACTCGAAGTCGTGCTCTCAATCGGATTGTCGAAGATCGCATCCTTATCGCGCATCATCGAGCCGTTGAACGAATAACCTGCTCGCAGAGCCACCATCGGCAGAAGACGCAGTTCCACACCTGCACGCAACGTATTCGTGCCCTTGAAGCTATCCTTTACAATCTGCTTGTAGAGCTCCCTCGCGGTGCGACCTGCACTGGCATCCAGACGCATACCGTTGTACCACGCACGTTCGTAATCGACCGAAACAATGGCCATCTGACCGAATGTATATGATGCACCGAGCAACAGTCGTGCGGGAGTGGTAAATGTACATTTCGACTTCAACTCGTCGGTATATTGCACATTCTCATCACTATCGACATACTTATCATTGGGAATATCGAAGCCCTTAACATACATCTGGCCGTAGTAGGTGCGATCGATCGATATAATGGTCGGAGTGTGGAATGCCACACCGAGTCGCAAGCCCGTAACGGGGCGAACAATTGCTCCGAGTTTGAGGTTGATACCCGTTCCATCAGCCACAACACGCTGGATATAATCGGTATAGATCAAAGGCACATCCGACGGACGGTTATCCATCAAACCCACGACATTACCATCAACATCAAGGCGCAGACCATTATTCGTGTAGCTCTCACCATAGAAAACTCGCTTATCGTGCTGCAACTCGACAATACCGAGCGAGAGGCCCAAATAGAGATTATTGCGGATATTGAAACCTCCCGAAAGGTTAAATTCGCCCATATGGCCACGGCTATCGACCTGCGACAGATGCTCAACCGAAGCATCAGGAGCGATCGACGAGGTGATATACTCGCCATCCGCTGCACCCGGATCGATCAGATAGTTCTTATAAGCCAGCACCGAACCCCAAAGGTAGGCGTCGGTATTCCAATAGGCATTATCACCGAGCAAGCTCGACGACGTGCCTGCCAGCTGCTGCTCAAACAGATCGGCAATCGATGCCTGGCTATTGGGCGTACGCGCCGACAGACGATAGTTATAATCGGCCAATTTATTATATCCGAAACCGAAGGTAAAGCTCGTCAATGCACCCGAACTTACAAAGAGGTTCATTGCTGCGCCGATATTATTCATTGCAAAGCGGTTGCGCTGCTGCTCACCATAAGGGGTTGCGAACTTCGACGAATTGAAATTCATACCGAAGGTCAAACCCGCCTCCGAAGTGCGATACATACCCAGACCTGCGGGGTTGATCGACATCGACGAGAGGTCTGCGCCAAGCGAGGTGAAGGCACCTGCCATAGCCGCCGTACGCGCTGTGCCATAGTTATATGAAGTCTGGCCATACTGCACCATATCGGTAACAAGGAAGTCGGACTGACCCATCGTAAGGCCGCCGAACGTCTGTGCCGACACCCCTACCGAGAGGAGTGTCGCACAGAGTGCCATAAAGAAAGATCTTCTTGCCATAGCGTTATTGTAGGAAAAAGGATATTACAAAATCAATTAAACATTTCGCTCAAATTATCTGCCGCCAAATTATCTGCCACGCGACGAGGTGCCACCACCGCCATAGCTGCCACGACTGCTCGACGAAGAGCTGCTGCCGCTGCTATAACCGCCACCCGACGAGCGCGAACTGCTCGAACTGCCCGAATTGTACGACGAACGAGTCGAACTTGACGAGCTATTGTTGCGATAGCGGCTCGATACTCCCTGATCGTTAGACGAACTACTCGACGAATTGCGATATGTCGAACGTGTGCCCGACGAGGTTGCGCTACTGTTGCGAGTGCGATAGCTGCCACCGCCTACGGCCGAGTTGTTGCGCGAGCCGGTGCCGTTGCCACCGCCGATAGTTCCTTCGGTACGGTATGCCGAACGATAGATCACATTGGGACGGCCATTGCCATACGAAGGTTTATGTACGGGACCGTGTGCAGGGCCGTGGCTCGGACCGTAGTGAGGCCACCACCAATCGTAATAGGGTCGCCAGCCAAAGCCCCAATTCAGACCATACCAAGTGTCATACCAAGGATCCCAATAGTAGTGTCGCCAATACCACGACGAGGGGTAATACCAGGGCGAATAGTAGTAGCTCCAAGGATTGCGCCAACCAAACGAGAAGTTGATCGAAGTGCCCCAGCCACCGAACATCGAGGTTATATACTTCGGCTCGACCCAAACCTGATCACCCATAACGATAATGTTGTAGAAGGCAGGATCGTAGGCCGAGAGGTACGAATAGGCACCGCTATAACGGAGGTTATAGTAACTCGACGGCATATTGTAGCTCGGCGATTCGAAGCCGCGCAAGCGACGTGCATAGGCACTCTCATAGGTATCTGCTACGATATCGCCATAGCCGTAAGAGTTGCCATCAAGGCTCTCATTATATTCGCGCTCGGCCGCAGCAGCCTCGGCCGCAGCCAACAGAGCCTCATATTTGGCACGACGAGCCTCGGCCTCGGCCTTTTCGATTTCGGCCTGACGGGCCTCCGCTTTGGCAATAGCCACGCGGTCGTGAGTTCCATAGAGATCGTCGTTGTTGTAGTTGGAATAGAGGGACGACGTACACCCTCCGAATACGGTTGCCGACAGCAACACGATACCGATTGTAAAGATGTTCCTCATTGCTCCATTAATTGTTTTTGTCATTCTTCTCTTCATTTATCGAAAATCGTACCGACCCACATTCGGCGACGGATACAATTCTCCTCCTTTTATTATATAGACGTAAAAGCGGGGCAAAATGTTGCATCGCAACCGCCGAAACGCCTATTTTGGGGGTTGAATCGCCTAATTTAACGGTTGAACCTCCCATTTTATTTGGTCAAAGGTACATATTTTATATCATAATTGCAAAAAAAGCAGTACCTTTGCACTCGGCCTACGGCCGAAACACAAAGATAACAATCGAAAAGCATTAATATAGAAATGGCAAAGGAATTAAAAGATTTAACCCGCCGCGAGGAGAATTATTCGCAGTGGTACAACGACCTGGTCGTTAAGGCAGGTCTGGCCGAGAATTCGGCTGTACGTGGCTGTATGGTGATCAAGCCCTACGGTTACGCAATTTGGGAGAAGATGCACGAGGCTCTGGACAAGATGTTCAAGGCTACGGGCCATCAGAACGCATACTTCCCACTTTTCATTCCCAAGTCGTTCTTCTCGCGCGAGGCTGACCACGTAGAGGGTTTCGCAAAGGAGTGCGCCGTAGTAACTCACTACCGCCTCAAAAACAGCCCCGATGGCGGCGTTACGGTCGATCCCGCAGCTAAACTCGAAGAGGAGTTGATCGTGCGTCCCACCTCGGAGACCATCATCTGGAACACCTATAAGAATTGGATTCAGTCATACCGCGACCTGCCGATTCTCTGCAACCAGTGGGCTAACGTAGTTCGTTGGGAGATGCGTACGCGTCTGTTCCTGCGTACTGCCGAGTTCCTTTGGCAGGAGGGCCACACCGCACACGAGACCAAGGAGGAGGCTATCGAGGAGGCAACAAAAATGATCGGCGTATATAAGGATTTCGCCGAGAACTTTATGGGTGTGCCCGTAATCGTTGGCCACAAGAGCCCCAACGAGCGTTTTGCAGGTGCATTGGATACGCTGACCATCGAGGCTCTGATGCAGGACGGAAAGGCTTTGCAGAGCGGTACGTCGCACTTCCTCGGTCAGAACTTTGCCAAGGCTTTCGACGTGCAATACACCACCCGTGAGGGTAAGTTGGAGTATGTTTGGGCAACGTCGTGGGGCGTTTCGACCCGACTGATGGGTGCTCTGATTATGGCTCACTCGGATAACAACGGTTTGGTGCTGCCTCCGAAATTGGCTCCCATTCAGGTCGTTATGGTTCCCATTTACAAGGGCGAGGAGGAGTTGAAGAATGTAGTCGAGAAGCTCCGCCCCATCGCCGAGGCTTTGGAGGCAAAGGGCGTAAGCGTCAAGATCGACGACCGCGACAATGTTCGTTCGGGCTTCAAGTTTGCCGAGTATGAGTTGAAGGGCGTGCCCGTTCGTTTGGCAATGGGTGGCCGCGACATCGCTAACGGCACCATCGAGGTTGCTCGTCGCGATACGCTCGAAAAGTGCACTATGCCGCAGGAGGGCATTGTAGATCATATCGTTACGCTGTTGGACGAGATCCAGAAGGGTATCTTCGAGAAGGCTCTGAACTTCCGTAACTCGATGATTACTCGCGTAGATACTTGGGACGAGTTCTGCCGCGTACTCGACGAGAAGGGCGGTTTCATCTCGGCACACTGGGACGGCACCGTCGAGACCGAGGTGGCGATCAAGGAGGCTACCAAGGCAACGATCCGCTGTATTCCTCTCGATGTCGAGGAGGAGGAGGGCACCTGCATCTTCTCTGGCAAGCCGTCGCACCACCGCGTTCTGTTCGCTCGCAGCTACTAATCGAGCGCGGCGCAAAAGGCGCAACATAAATTGCAAAGAGCGATCCCTCTTGCTGGGGTCGCTCTTTTTTTTGAACATTTCTCTTGCTAATCTTTGATTTTCTAATAATTTAGAATATATTTGTGTCTCTAAATAATTAGAAGATTATAAGATATGCGTAATGGTTTGAGAATTTGGGTATTGACCTTTGTGTTGCTGATGTTGCCAATGTCGATTCTATTGGCAGCCAACCCCTATCCTTCGGACGTTGAAGTCGAGGCTTACCGCCGAGGTGCAGCCAAGGGTTCGGCATTGATGACGCATCGTTTGGGAAAGTGTTACGCACGAGGCTACTCGGTAGAACGCAACTATGCTGAGGCAGTTCGACTCTATACGATTGCTTCCGAGATGGGGTATCTGCCTGCTAAAAATGATCTTGCGTCACATCTCGAACAGGGTTTGGGAACAACGGCAGATCCGTTGCGAGCGGCTGCGCTCTATCGTGAGGCTGCGGAGTGGGGCTATGCCTTCGCGCAATACAATCTCGGACGCCTTTACTCGAAGGGAATTGGTGTTACGCAGTCGGATCAGCAAGCGGCATATTGGTTCAAACGTGCTGCGGATCAGAAGGTTGGTATTGCGATTTTCTGTTTGGGTGAGTGCTATTGGTTTGGGCGCGGCGTGCCCGAGAACCATCATACGGCATTGCGACTTTGGCGTGAGGCTGCCGAGCAGGAGATACCGCAGGCGATGTTCAATTTGGGGCTTTATTACGATCAAACGGCGACCAATGATGCCGAGCTGACTACGGCGGCATCATTTTATCGCGATGCTGCAATGGCAAAATATCACGAGGCAGAATATCGTTTGGGCTGTCTTTATCGCGACGGGCGAGGTGTACGACGCGATATGCAGTTGGTTGAGTATTGGTTTTTATTGGCGGCTGAAAGCGATCTGCTTGCTGCCAAGCAGGCATTAGTCGATCTTTACAAAGAGGTTGGTTTGGAATCGAAGGCTGAATACTGGTCGCAACGTGCTGAGGAATCTTCGAAGCAATGAATCACTGATCTCGACCCTCAAAAAATAAGGCTCGTTCCGCAGTGGAACGAGCCTTTGTCTTTGCGTATCTGATTGTGTCAGACCTTCCGATTACTCAGCCGAGATAGCCTCCGAGGGGCAAACGCCAGCGCAAGTACCGCAGTCCATACACTTGTCGGGATCGATTACATAAACATCACCAGCCGAGATAGCCTCTACCGGACATTCGTCGATGCACGAGCCACACGCTACGCACAGATCGGGATTGATTTTGTAAGCCATTGTAGTAAATTTAATGTGTTTAAGAGATTTCGTTATGCAAATATATACAAAAAATCGAGATTAAGCCACCTTTCGCAAAGAATTTTCGTGCGCAACCTCGATTTCTCGCACATTTTAGTCAATCATATCGAAGCCCGTGTAGGGAACAAGCACCTCAGGAATACGAATACCCTTCTCGGTCTGGTTGTTCTCCAACAGCGCAGCGACGATACGCGGCAGTGCCAACGACGAACCATTCAAAGTGTGTGCCAGCTGGGTCTTCTTGTCAGCCGAGCGATAGCGCAACTTCAAACGGTTAGCCTGGAACGACTCGAAGTTCGATACCGACGACACCTCCAACCAACGCTTCTGTGCCTCCGAATATACCTCGAAATCGTAGGTCAGAGCCGAAGTGAACGACATATCCCCGCCGCACAGACGCAGGATACGATAGGGCAAACCGAGAGCCTTAACCAACTGCTCAACGTGAGCAACCATACCGTCCAGAGCCTCATACGACTTTTCAGGCAGAGCCAACTGCACGATCTCGACCTTATCGAATTGGTGCAGACGGTTCAGACCGCGCACGTCCTTACCATACGAACCTGCCTCGCGACGGAAGCAGGGGGTATATGCAGTAACCTTTACGGGGAAATCGCTCTCATCGAGGATTACATCGCGGAAGATGTTGGTTACGGGGACCTCTGCCGTCGGAACGAGATAGAAGTTATCAGCCGTAGCGTGGTACATCTGACCCTCCTTATCGGGCAGCTGACCCGTACCGAAGCCCGAAGCCTCATTTACCATAATGGGGGGCTCAACCTCCAAGTAGCCTGCCGAGGTGTTGTGATCGAGGAAGTAGTTGATCAACGCGCGCTGCAAACGAGCACCCTTGCCCTTATATACGGGGAAACCTGCACCGGTCAGCTTCACGCCCAACTCGAAGTCGATGATGTCGTACTTGCGAGCCAACTCCCAGTGAGGCAGGGGATTTTCGGGCAGTTCCGAGTAGTTCTCCACCAACTTCACAACGACGTTATCCTCTGCCGTACGGCCCTCCGGAACGATCTCTGCGGGGAAGTTGGGCAGCGACACGATAGCAGCATTCAACTCCTCCAGAACAGCCGCCGACTCGGTCTGCATCTCTGCCGACTTCTTCTTCAACTCGGCAACATTTGCCTTTGCCTGCTCGGCCTCCTCGCGGCGACCCTGACCCATCAGCATACCAATCTCCTTGGCAGCCTTGTTCTGTGCGGCGAGCATCGTATCCAACTCAACCTGAATAGCACGACGACGGTCGTCGAGCTCAATGATCTTGTCGATGATGGGTGCTGCATCGACACCCTTCTTTGCCAGCTTTGCAATAGCAGCGGCCTTATCATCGCGGATTTGCTTGATAGTTAGCATTTTATTATATATTTTTAGTTTTGTTTGCCAATGATGTTGTAACAACTTACAAAGTTAGAAAATTTAATTCATAATTCACAATGCACGATTCACAATTTTTCTTTGCGGAGGTTGATGAACGAGGTCGCGGGTGGTGTTTCGTGTTTTGAATTTTGAGTAATAAAAAGACCGCACTCCAAGAAGCGCGGCCTGAATCTGCATTGATAGCCCTACTGAATAAAGATGCCCAGAATTGCCTGTTTTACAGCATCAAAGTTTCGACTATTTTCATCTGCAAGCGTAAAGGTCCAGACATCATTAACACCGTCGCAGGTCATTGTGCAGACATTGTCGTTATAAGTGCAGTGGAAAACGCCCGTATCGATCTGTTCTTCAGAGACTTTTACTCTGAATTTGATCAATCGTCCCAATTCGTCATACTCGCACGTAAAGCTTTCTGATTCATCTAATCTATCATTTGAACTCCATTTGTATTTCCCAATATTCTCCATTGCCGAAGCGTTTTTGAGCTGATCGACAGCCTGCTCAATTGCAGCAAGACGCTCTTCGTTAGGACACTCGGTCGGGTTAGGCGTGGGAGTAGTCGTATTGAGGTGCTCTACAACAAGTTTGACCAACGAGTCATAATTGGGCTCTTTGATCGTATCAACACGTTTTTCGAGAGTCTCGATACGGGTAAGAAGTTCTTTAATGGTATCGTTGCAGTTGCAATTTACGATCTCTTGCAGGTCGTCAGCGCACGCCATAATCGAAACACTGATCACCAAACCCAATGCGAAGGCGACTAAAATATGAAAAGGTTTTTTGAACATAATTTGGATGTATTAAGTTAAAATGTGTTGAAATATGATATGCAAAGTTATGAAATTTTATGCGAGGTTGTTCTGTAAAATTGTGTTCCGTTTGTTTGTTTTTTCGAGGTAAATTCGTATATTTGTCAAAAGATGAAAAATCAAAGCGGCATAGCGCACTCGGCACAGCAGTTCCGAAATATCAAAAAGCGCGACGAATTCCTCTCATAATCGCCCGCGAACGCCACTCGGCGCGGGTCAATAGCCGTTTTATCCCATATTGCACCAACTTCGCAACAATCGACTGCACCCTTTTCGCGCAGCCAATTTGCGCAGATATATGGTTGCAATATGACAAGCCGAAAAATCTACCAACAAAAAAATTATAACCAAAAAAACTTCACTACAACTATGGAACTACCCTATGCAGAATCCTACCGAATTAAAATGGTAGAGCCTTTACGTCGCAGCACCCGCGAGGAGCGTGAGCAGTGGATTGCAGAGGCACATTACAATCTGTTTGGCCTGCGCAGTGAGCAGGTGTTTATCGACCTGCTGACCGATTCGGGTACGGGCGCAATGAGCGACCGCCAATGGTCGGCAATTATGCTTGGCGACGAGAGCTACGCAGGTGCAAAGTCCTATTTCAATATGAAACAGGCGATTAAGGATATCCTCGGTTTCGACTATTTCCTACCCACACATCAGGGTCGCGCTGCCGAGAATGTTCTCTATTCGACCATCATCAAGGCGGATGATGTACTGCCAGGCAACTCGCATTTCGACACCACAAAGGGACATATCGAGTACCGTCGCGCACACGCTATCGACTGCACAATCGACGAAGCGAAGGATACCCAGCTCGAAATTCCGTTCAAGGGTAACCTCGATCCCGCAAAGTTGGAGGAGGTGCTCCGCAGCTATCCGAAGGAGCGTATTCCCGCTGTCGTTCTGACAGTTACGAACAACACCGCAGGAGGTCAGCCCGTTTCGATGGCAAATATCCGCGAGGTTTCGGCTCTCTGCCGCAAGTACGGTGTGCTGTTGCAGATTGACTCGGCCCGCTTTGCCGAAAATGCCTACTTCATCAAAAAGCGCGAAGAGGGCTACGCCGACAAGTCGATCAAGGAGATCGTGCGCGAAATGTTCTCTTATGCCGATATTATGACGATGTCGTCGAAGAAAGATGCAATCGTGAATATGGGTGGTTTCGTTGCCTTCCGCGATGAGGATCTGTGGCGTCGTTGCCAGATGTTCTGCATTATGAACGAGGGCTACCTCACATACGGCGGTATGTCGGGTCGCGATATGAACGCATTGGCCGTAGGTCTTGACGAGGGTACGGAGTTCGACTACCTCGAAACACGCATCGGTCAGGTTGAGTATCTCGGTCGCAAGCTCGACGAGTACGGCATCCCCTACCAGCGTCCCGCAGGTGGCCACGCGATCTTCGTTGATGCACGCAAGGTGCTGCCCAATGTGCCGAAGGAGGAGTTTGCGGCACAAACATTGGCCGTTGAACTCTATTTGGAGGCAGGTATTCGTGGTGTTGAGATCGGTGCTATCTTGGCAGATCGCGATCCCATCACACGCGAGAACCGCTATCCGGAGCTCGAATTGTTGCGTCTGGCTATTCCCCGTAGAGTCTATACGAACAATCATATGGACGTTATCGCTGCCGCCTTGAAGAATGTTTATGATCGCCGCGAGCAGATCACTCGTGGTTTCGTAATCACTCGCGAGCAGCCCATTATGCGCCACTTTACGGTCGAGCTCGACCGCGCAAAGTAACGGCGCAACTACCAACCTACCTACTACTTCAAACCCCGATCTCGCCGTTGAGATCGGGGTTACTTTATATATATAATATAGGTATGCCTATGTGGGTGTATATAGACAAAAAGGAGCGACCCTCGGACTCGCCCTCTCAACTTCCACG
>JAZUPN010000039.1:0-7200 GCA_045605245.1 Alistipes sp.
AACAGCAAAACGGTGTGGTAGTTCAGCTGGTTAGAATGCCTGCCTGTCACGCAGGAGGTCGCGAGTTCGAGTCTCGTCCATACCGCAGAAAGTCCGAAGATATCTCTTCGGACTTTTTTTGTTATGCGCGTTGGTTTGGAACTCGCGACCTCCGAAGCCTCCCCTATCAAGGGGAGGTTTGGAGGGGTTGTCAATAAAAAATCGCGAGCCTGCACGCGCGCAGCGCGGGCTCGAGTCTCGTCCATACCGCAAAGTCCCCGAAATCCAAAAGGATTTTGGGGATTTTGATTTTATGCGCGTGGTTTGGAACTCGCGACCTCCGAAGCCTCCCCTATCAAGGGGAGGTTTGGAGGGGTTGTCAAAATAGGGTTATGAACTCCGCAACCTGACCTATCAATGGCGTGCCAATAGAAAAGGGTCACCTACAATCGCGGGTGATCCTTTCTATATTTATTCCGACAATATGATTGTTGATTATTCGCGTTATATAAACAAAAAAGGAAGACTTTCGTCTTCCTTTGAGCTGTTGACGAGGCTTGAACTCGTGACCTCTTCCTTACCAAGGAAGTGCTCTACCACTGAGCTACAACAGCATTTAACTCCGTTTGGGTGTGCAAAAGTAGGTAGGAATTTCTAAATGTGCAAACTTTTCGCAAAGAATTTTATCTGTTTTTGCGATATTTTTGACCGAAAATCTTGCTCGGCGCTTCTAATATCAACTAAACCAGCACGATACGAAGAAAGACCGAAATGCATATTTTTTACAAAATATTCGGCTGCGGTCGCAATCTGCCCTGTTCTTTTTGGTCGAAGATGACAACTACATTGCGCAAACGATCTTTTTTTGGCGATTTTGTAATTGATACTTGCGGAAGATTTTGTACCTTTGTTAAATATAAATATGTATCCGATGATGAGATTGGCATTTTTACTTTTGCCGCTTGTGGCTCTTTTTTCGTGCGGAGGTCGTAGCAATAATCCCTCGACGGCCGATGAGGTTGCACGCCCTGTGATTATCACGCCAAGAAATTACAACTACATAATTCGCAATGTATATCCCCATTCGCGCAACTCATATACGCAAGGACTGTTTTGGAACGACGGCTCGTTGTGGGAGAGTGTGGGAGAGTATGGTCGCTCGAAGATGATGCGTGTTGAGCTGGCGAGTGGTCGCGCCGAGCGTTCGGTCGATCTGCCCAAACGCGATTTCGGCGAGGGCGCAGTGTTGCTCGATAGTGTTATCTATCAGCTTACGTGGCGCGAGGGTCGAGCATATATCTACGATGCGCAGACGCTCGAAAAGCGCGGCACGATGAAGTATTCGGGCGAAGGCTGGGGCATTGCAACCGATGGAGAGTGGCTCTATATGAGCGATGGTACGGACAAGATCTATAAACTTGATCCTGCAACCTTTAAGCGCAAGGCTACGATCGCGGTAACATTCAATGGCCAGTCGCTCGGATTTATTAACGAGATGGAGTGGATCGACGGCAAGTTGTGGGCAAATGTATATACGACCGATAAGATTGTTGTGATTGATCCTGCGACGGGACAGGTTGAGGGGGTATTGGATCTCGCTGGCCTGCTCTCGGAGGCAGATATGGACTCGACGACCGACGTGCTGAACGGCATTGCGTATGACCCGACGTGCGGTCGAATCTTTGTAACGGGTAAGAATTGGCCTAAATTATTTGAAATAGAGGTTATTAAATAGACAATGAGAAGCAAAAAAGAGATAGAATCGCTGCTCGCCGAGCGTATCCTCCTGCTTGATGGCGGTATGGGTACAATGGTGCAGCGTTATGGATTGACCGAAGAGGATTATCGCGGAGAGCGTTTTGCCGTGTGGGCAACTCCGTTGAAGGGGTGCAACGACCTGTTGGTGCTGACGCGCCCCGAAGTTATAGCCGAGATTCACGAGGCATATTATAAAGCGGGTGCAGATATCGTTTCGACGTGTAGTTTCAATGCCAATGCGGTGTCGATGGCCGACTATGGGTTGCAGGAGTACGTTGCCGAGCTGAATCGTCAGGCGGCGGCTGTCGCTCGTGAGGTGGCAGATCGTTATACGGCAGCCAATCCGAACAAGCCGCGTCTGGTTGCAGGATCGATGGGTCCGACTAATCGCACAGCGTCGGTTTCGGCCGATGTGAATAACCCTGCTGCGCGTGAGGTTACATTCGAGGAGTTGGCGGCGACATATAGTGTGCAGGCTCGTTCGCTCATTGAGGGCGGCGTTGATCTGTTGTTGCTCGAAACGGTCTTTGATACGCTCAATGCCAAGGCGGCGATCTATGCAATCAAACAGCTCGGTGAGGAGCTGGGTGCAGAGATCCCGCTGATGATCTCTTGCACGTTGGCCGATGCCAGCGGTCGCACGCTGACGGGGCAGACCGTCGAGGCCTTCTATGCATCGGTGGCACACGCCGAGCCTTTGACGATGGGCTTGAATTGCGCTTATGGCGCACGTCAGATGTTGCCCTATTTGGAGCGTCTGTCGGCCGTTAGTGAGTGCGGGATGTCGGCGCATCCCAATGCGGGCCTTCCGAATGTTATGGGCGGCTATGACGAGACTCCTTCGATGTTTGCGCACGATGTTGAGGAGTATCTGCGTCGCGGATTGATCAATATCGTGGGCGGTTGCTGTGGCACTACACCCGAACATATATTCGAACTCTCGAAGATTGTAATGCGCTATGCACCGCGCCCGAAGCGCGAGAAGGCGCATATCTGTACGTTGAGCGGCTTGGAGGAGTTGCGCGTAGTGCCCGAAGCGAACTTTATCAATGTCGGCGAGCGTACGAATGTTGCAGGTTCGGCAAAATTTGCACGTCTGATCCGCGAGGGTAACTTCGAGGAGGCGATGTCGGTGGCACGTGCGCAGGTTGAGGCCGGTGCGCAGCTGATCGATGTCTGTATGGACGACGGAATGATCGATGCCGAGCAGGCGATGTGCCAGTTCCTGAATCTGGCGGCTGCCGAGCCCGAAATTGCGCGTGTCCCCGTTATGATCGATTCGTCGAAATGGGATGTGCTGACCGCGGGGCTGCGTTGTGCGCAGGGTAAGTGCGTTGTCAATTCGATTTCGCTCAAAGAGGGTGAGCAGATGTTGCGTGAGCGTGCCCGCGAATTGCGTCGCTATGGCGCGGCGGCGGTTGTGATGTTGTTCGATGAACGCGGTCAAGCCGATACGTTCGAGCGCAAGGTGGAGGTTGCCGAGCGTGCATATAAGATACTTACGAGCGAGGGTTTCCCCGCCGAAGATATAATTTTTGACCCCAATATTTTAGCCGTAGCAACGGGTATCGAGGAGCACGATCGCTATGGTATCGATTTTATCGAGGCTGTGCGATGGATTAAGGAGAACCTGCCCCACGCAAAGGTGAGTGGCGGTGTGTCGAATCTCTCGTTCGCTTTTCGCGGTAATAATGCTGTGCGTGAGGCGATGCATTCGGCGTTCCTCTACCACGCTCGTCAAGCGGGTATGGATATGGGTATTGTCAATCCTGCGATGTTGCAGATCTATTCGTCGATCGAGCCGCAGTT
This sequence comes from Alistipes sp., assembly GCA_045605245.1. Taxonomy (GTDB): domain Bacteria; phylum Bacteroidota; class Bacteroidia; order Bacteroidales; family Rikenellaceae; genus Alistipes. The sequence goes on from JAZUPN010000039.1 coordinate 3,547, forward strand.
GTTGGAGCGTGTCGAAGATGTTGTGCTGGCACGTCGTAAAGATGCGGCCGAGCGTCTGACCGAGATGGCGGCAGGACTTAAACAGCAGGCTGCAACAACAACGACCGACGTTGAGAAGTGGCGCGAGGGTACGCTTGCGGAGCGTGTCGAGTATGCGATGTTGAAGGGCTTGACCGACCATATCGAGGAGGATGCAATGGAGGGCTATGGTGAGTTGGACTCGCCGTTAGCGGTGATTGATCGATTGTTGATGCCCGCGATGGCGCGTGTCGGAGAGCTGTTCGGAGAGGGTAAGATGTTCCTGCCGCAGGTGGTTAAGAGTGCGCGTGTGATGAAACGTGCCGTAGGTGTTCTTACGCCATATATCGAGCAGGGCGCAACCGAGGGCTCTTCGTCGGCAGGCAAGATCGTTATGGCGACGGTTAAGGGCGATGTGCACGATATCGGTAAGAATATCGTTTCGGTCGTAGTGGCTTGTAATGGCTACGAGGTCAAGGATTTGGGTGTTATGGTCGAGGCATCGAAGATTGTTGAGGAGGCGGTAGAGTGGGGGGCCGATGCGATCGGTTTGAGTGGTTTGATCACCCCGTCGCTCGACGAGATGATTCGCGTTTTGCGCGAGTTGGAGTCGCGAGGTGAGCAGATCCCCGTTGTCGTTGGCGGCGCAACCACATCGGCGGTACATACGGCCGTAAAGATGGCTCCCGAATATTCGGGTGTGGTGATCCATTCGCGCGATGCGTCGGATAATGCACGAATTCTGAATCGTCTGTTGGGCGAGGGCTGTGAGGAGTATCTGACCGAGGTCGCTGCCGAGCAGCAGCGTCTGCGCGAGGAGTTCGAGAAAGAGCAACAGTTGCGCAAGCTTGTTTCGATAAAGGAGGCGCGTCGCAAGGCGCACTCGAAGGGTATCGAGGAGATTGTCCCCGCAGCACATAAGGGCCGTTTGGTTTTTCACGATATGAAGATCGAGCAGGTTGAGGAGATGATCGATTGGAATTTCTTCTTCCCCGCGTGGGGTTTGAAGGGTCGTTATCCCGAAATCTTTGACCACCCGCGCTATGGCGAGGAGGCTCGCAAACTCTTTGACGATGCGCAGACGCTATTGGCAAAGATCAAGGAGGAGAGCCTGCTGCGTTTGCAGGGTGTTGTTGGTCTGTTTGAGGCTGTTAGCGAGGGCGATGATATAGTTATCACCGATCCGAAGGGTCGTCGTGTGCGTATGGCGCAATTGCGTAGCCAGACCCCTGACGAGCAGGGTGAGTGTCTTTCGTTGGCCGATTTCGTGATCTCGGCAAAGACGGGAGCAAAGGATCATATCGCACTGTTTGCGCTGTCGGCAGGTGCAGGTTTGAAGGAGCTGACCGAGAAGTATCGCTCGGAGGGCGACGACTATAACGCAATGCTCGCCAAATTGTTGGCCGATCGACTGACTGAGGCGATGGCTGAGGTTGTTCATCTGTTTGTGCGCCGCGAGATGTGGGGTTATGAGTCCTGTGCCGAGCAGCCCGATCCGAAAGCGATCATCGCAGGCAGGTATCAGGGTCTGCGAATGGCATTCGGCTATCCCGCTACGCCCGACCACTCGTTGAAGCGCGAGGCGTTCGATCTGCTCAATGCTCAACTGATGACCCAGATGCGCCTGACCGATAACTTTATGATCGATCCGGGCGAGGCTCTGTGCGGTATGATGGTGGCTGATGAGGCGGCGCGATATTTCGCAGTCGGCGTGATTGACGAGGAGCAGTTGAAGGATTATGCGAAACGTCGCGGAATGGCGAAGGATCAGATGCGACGAATTCTACCCAAGAATATCTAAATGAGGAAGATATGAAGGTTATTGATATTATAAATCAGGCGGCACAGAACTCCGCGCCGCGTTTTACGATCGAGCTGTTGCCGCCGTTGAAGGGCGACGGCACGCAGGGGGTCTTTTCGGCTATCGATACGTTGGTAGAGTATGGCCCTGCATATATTAACGTTACGTTCCAGCGCGAGGATGAGAAGTTGGTCGAGCGCGAAGACGGTCTTTGGGAGCGTCGTGTTACGCGCCGCCGACCGGGTACGGTCGGTATCTCGGCGGCAATTATGAAACGCTATGGCATTGAGACCGTTCCGCATCTGATTTGTGGCGGTCTGTCGCGCTACGATATTGAGGATGCACTGATCGATATGGACTTTTTGGGTATCGAGAATGTGTTGGCTCTGCGTGGCGATAGCCGCCGTACGGAACGACGTTTTGCACCTCACCCCGACGGCCACGCCTACGCAGATGGATTGGTGCGCCAGATTGCAGCAATGAATCGCGGTGAGTTTGTCGATGGCGAGGTTGAGGATTGCCACCACTCGAAGTTCTGTATCGGTGTTGCGGGCTATCCCGAAAAACATTCGGAGGCTCCGAATATGGCAACCGATATCGAGAATCTGCGCCGTAAGATTGACGCGGGAGCCGAGTATATCGTTACGCAGATGTGCTTTGATAATCAGCGTATTTTCGATTTTATCGAGCGTTGTCGTGCGGCGGGAATCACCGTTCCGATTGTGCCCGGTTTGAAGCCTTTTACGACCAAATCGCAGCTTACGGTTCTGCCGCAGACCTTCCACGTCGATCTGCCCGAAGAGTTGGTCAAGGCTGTTTCGCAGTGCAAGGATAATCGCGCAGTGAAGCAGGTCGGTATCGAGTGGGCAACGATGCAGGCGCGAGAGTTGAAGGCTGCTGGTCTGCCTGTGATCCACTTCTATACGATGAGTCGTACGGATAATGTCGCAGAGATTGTGAAAAATCTATTTTAACAATATAAATCCATACAACTATGGCTAAAAGAGATAAGAAGAATCGCCAAGATTCATCGGTCGTTGAGCGCGATCGCTCGTCGATCATTATGCACGTGCTTACGGCAATGCCGGGCCATAAATTCTCGTTCAAGGAGTTGGCCGCTGTTTCGGGCGGTGCCGACCGTGATGGCCGTTATGCTACGCGCGATGTGCTTGAAAAACTGATTGCTGAGGGGGTTGTTGAGCAGTGCACCGGTCAGAAATTCCGTCTGGCGGGTGGCGCGATGCCTACCTATGAGGGTATTGCCGATCTGGTTTCGTCGGGTGCTGTCTATGTCGCAGTCGAGGGTATGGAGGATGATATCTATGTTCATCGCCGCAATACGTGCAATGCACTGGATGGCGACCGCGTGCGTGTAGCCGTTACGCGCAAGAATCGCGCGGGAGTACCTGAGGGTGAGATTACGGAGATTATCGAGCGCAATCCGAAGGGTTATGTAGGTACGGCACAAGTGATGGATCATCAGATTTTTATTAAGGTCGATTCGCGCAAGGTGCCGATGGATATCTACTGTTCGAAACGCGAGTATCCCGATTTGCGCGATGGCGAAAAGGTTGTTGTTCAGATCGTTGATTGGGCCGACGGCAGCAAGTGTCCGGAGGGTCGTATCCGCGATGTGCTCGGTATGAGTGGCGATAACGATACCGAGATGCACGCAATTCTGGCCGAGTACGATCTGCCTTATAAGTTCGATAAGCGCGTTATCGAGGCTGCCGAGGAGATCAAGGGAGAGATTACGGCACAGGACTATGCCGAGCGTCGCGATTTCCGCGATGTTACGACCTTCACGATCGACCCTGCCGATGCGAAGGATTTCG
>JAZUPN010000040.1:0-25930 GCA_045605245.1 Alistipes sp.
GGATCGGGAGCTTGGCAGAAGCTGAAAAATGCGACTAAAAAGGCGGTTAAGGATATCGCTCGCGAGCTGATAGCCCTCTATGCCAAACGCAAGGCGACCCCCGGTTTCGCATTTTCGCCCGACGGATATCTGCAACACGAATTGGAGGCCTCGTTCGAGTATGAGGATACACCCGATCAGCAGAAGGCGGTCGAGGCCGTTAAGCAGGATATGGAATCGACCCGCCCGATGGATCGATTGGTGTGTGGCGATGTGGGCTTTGGTAAGACCGAAGTGGCTGTGCGTGCGGCATTTAAGGCTGTTACGGATGGTAAGCAGGTGGCTGTATTGGTGCCGACGACAATTCTCTCGTTGCAGCACTATCGTACCTTCTCGCATCGTCTGCGCGATTTTCCCGTGAGAATTGAGCATTTGAGCCGAACAAAATCGACACGCGACGTAACGGCTACGTTGGCCGATCTCGAAGCGGGTAAGATCGATATTTTGATCGGAACACATAAGATTTTAGGTAAGAGCGTCAAATTCAAGGACTTGGGCCTGCTGATTATTGACGAGGAGCAGAAGTTTGGCGTGGGAGCGAAGGAGAAGCTGCGTCAGATGAGTGTCAATGTCGATACGTTGACGCTGACCGCAACACCTATCCCGCGCACGTTGCAGTTCTCGTTGATGGGTTCGCGCGACCTGTCGGTGATATCGACACCGCCACCCAATCGCCAACCGATTGTAACTGAATCACATCTGTTTGGTGAGGAGATTATCCGCGAGGCTATCGAGACGGAGCTGGCGCGTGGCGGACAGGTCTATTTCGTGCATAATCGCATCGATGATCTGCTCACAATTCAGGGTATGATTGCACGTATCTGCCCCAAAGCGCGAACAGCAATCGGACACGGAAGGATGAATGCACAGGATATGGAGAAACTCATTATGGACTTCATCTATGGCGATTTCGATGTGTTGATTGCGACCTCGATTGTCGAGAACGGTATCGATATCCCGAACGCCAATACGATCATTATCGACGGAGCTCATAAGTTCGGACTCAGCGAGTTGCATCAGATGCGCGGTCGCGTGGGTCGTTCCGATAAGAAGGCATATTGCTATCTGCTGTCGCCGCCCGACGAACTGCTTACCGACGATGCGCGTCGCCGTCTGCGAGCCATCGAGGAGTTCTCGGATCTGGGTTCGGGCTTCAATATAGCGATGCAGGACCTCGATATTCGCGGTGCGGGCAACCTTCTTGGCGCGGAGCAGAGCGGCTATATCGCCGATATCGGTTTCGAAACCTATCAGAAGATTTTGGCCGAGGCTATGGCCGAGTTGCGCAGTGAGGGTGTCGATATGCACGATCTGCCTGATGCCGAGCAGTTTGCAAAGGGGACTAATGAGGTGCGATATGTCGATGATACAACGATCGATATCGATGTGCAGGCGTTGTTGCCCGACGACTATATCGGTCAGACGGCCGAGAAGTTGCGACTCTATCGTGAGCTGGATAATCTGACGCGCGAGGGCGATTTGCAGGCCTTCGAGCAGCGATTGATCGACCGTTTCGGCCCGCTGCCGCGCGAGGCGAGCGAGTTGATGAATGTTGTGCGTCTGCGTCGAGAGGCTATCGCGCTCGGTTTGGAACGAGTGAAGGTTAAAAATGGTCTGATGATAGTCCATTTTATCTCAAATTCGCAGTCGCCATACTTCAAAAGCGACGTTTTTATGAACCTTTTGCGCACAATTACGGCCCGACCGCAAAAATTTGTGCTGCGTCAGAATAATAATCGACTGGCAATGACCGTTAGAGATGTAAAGAGTATTGAATCAGCTTGGCAAACATTGCGCTCTTTACGCTCATTATCGGAGTGTAATGGGGCAGAAAGTTGATTTTTTGCCTTAAAATTTTGTGAAACAAATTAAAAACACGATATTTGCAGTTACGATTGGGCTTTTTATCCCTATCTGCCTGAATAATTGAAACTAATGCAAATTTTTAGACACATATTAATCTCGCTCGCTACGGCGGCTTTTGCTGTTGCTCCTGTGGCTCTTAAAGCGCAGGAAATCAGCCTTAATGCGTTTTCGCCCTACACAATGTATGGCGTAGGTGAGTTGCACACTCCCGGTACCGTTGCTCAACGATCAATGGGCGGTGTCGGTGTTGCTATGCAGAGCAACTTGGTTTATAACCCGCTGAACCCCGCTGCGCTTGGTAATATGATGCAGCAGTCGTTCATCTTTAACTTCGGCGTTGAGGGTCAGAACTTTTACGCAAAGCAGGGCGACACAAAGACGAGTTTCAACTCGTTCAACGTGCGCGATATCGCAATTCAGTTCCCAATTACCAAGCGATTGGCGATGAGTGCAAGCGTAACTCCGTATAGCAGCGTTGGTTATCGAATTCTGACCGAGGAGAAAAATCCCGACGTTTTGGCCGATATCGGTTATGTCGATTACTACTATACGGGCGAAGGCTCGATTACCGAGGCGAAGTTGGCTATGGGTTGGGAACCGTTCAAGCGATTCTATATTGGTGCTTCGGCAATGTTCTATATAGGTGATATTGACCGCTATAACACGACTCGAATCACTGCTCTTACCGCCGGTCAGGGTACATTCTCGTCGGCATCGAAGCTCAATAATTTGAGTGCTTCGCGCATCATGGGTAATGTAGGTGTGCAGTACCATATCATTATGAAGCCCAAAGCTGCACTGACCGTGGGTGCGGTCTATGATTTCGGTGGTGAGTTGAAGGCTAAAACGAAGGAGTTTATTTCGTCGAACAACGTGTTTAGCGATACCGTTTCGATGAAAAAGGGCGTAAGCCCCATCGCTCTGCCCCGATCGATTAGCGCAGGCCTCTACTTCCACAGCCCGAAGTTTGTAGCAGGTTTCGACTACGTTTATCAGGATTGGGAGAGCAAAAATGAGTACGACGAGGTGAATAAGGTTGGCTACACCAATACCCATACCTATAAACTCGGTTTGCAATTTACACCTAATCGCGGCGACGTTCGTCGAGTGATGAATCGTTGGTCGTATCGCTTGGGTGCTCGTTACGGTCAGTCGTATATGACCTTCTATGGAACGAAGTTGCCGGAGGTGGCACTGACACTCGGTGTCGGTATTCCGATTAAGTTGTTCGGAACATCGTCAATCGATGTGGGTGTGGAACTTGGCCGACGCGGTACGTTGTCGAATGGCCTGATCCGCGACAACTATTTTAAGATTTCGCTCGGTATGTCGATGTTCGGCGAAGACTATTGGTTCTCGCGCTATAAGATTGACTAACAGGTGTCAGCGAACATAATAATGCTAACTTGAAAACAAAAAATAATCAAATTTAACCGTATTAGAGAAATGAAAAACTTAAAATCACTGCTCGTGGCAGCGTTCTCGATCGCTGCAATGGCTGTATCCGCACAGGATTTCAGCAGCCCTGCATTTGCAAAGTATGGTGATACTCCTGAGGAGCGTAAGGCTAACGTGTTGGCTTACAACTTCTACAAGGATGCTTACGTAAACCGCAACTGGGCCGAGGTAACCCGTATGTTCCCCGACATCGTTGCAAAGTGCCCCAAGGCAAGCGTAAACATCTACATCTATGGTGCTACCGCTTATAAGGGCCGCATCGCAGCCGAGAAGGATGCTGCAAAGAAGGCAGAGTTGATCGATTCGCTGTTGCACGTTTATGATCTGCGTATGGATTACTTCGGTGATCACGCAAAGTATGGCGTTGCTGCAACCTATCCTTTGAAGGCTCGTGAGTACTTGACTTACAAGTATGAGGATCGTGCTGGTGTTCGTGATATTATGGCAAAGGCTGTTGAGGCTTGCGGTGATCAGGTTACCCCCGATTTCGTAGTTTTGGCATTCTCGGAGTTGGTTGAGGACTACAAGACTTGGAACGAGGTTGATGCAGGCGCTATCCTTGACGCTTACGATCGTTTCTCGCCTATGGTTGCATCGGATGATGAGGCAAAGGGTAACTTGGAGGCATTGTTCGGCCAGAGTGGTGCTGCAAAGTGCGAGAATTTGGAGAAGCTCTTCCGCGAGAAGTTGGAGGCAGAGCCCGAAAATCAGGAGCTGTTGGAGCGTGCTTTCGCTCTGATGTCGCGTGCTTCGGATTGCGGTGAGAACGAGTTCTATATCGAGGTTGCAGAGAAGCAGCACGCTGTTAAGCCTTCGGCTGCAACTGCTGACTTCTTGGCTAACGTATTCCAGAACCGTGGTGAGAACGAGAAGGCTTTGAAGTATATCAACGACGTACTGGGTAACACTACCGACGCTGCTGAGCTTTCGAAGCTCTACTCGCGTATCGCAGGTTTGGAGATCGCACAGAACCACTACTCGGAGGCTGCAAAGGCTGCAAAGACTGCTCGTGAGCACAACCCCGAAAACGGTCTGGCTTACTTCTTCTTGGCACAGGCTTACGCAGCTACTTCGGGTGGTTGCCAGGGTATCGACAAGAACGCAGTTTATTGGGCAGCATACGACGTTATGTCGCAGGCTCGTAAGCTGATGGAGAACGATCCTGAGCAGGCTCGCGTAGTTGAGGTTGCTGACAAGATGATGGGCGCTTATCGTGGTGGTTTCCCCACTGCTGAGGACGGCTTCTTCAACGATTTGAAGGCTGGTCAGGGCTACACCGTTAAGTGCGGTTTGGCTGCCGGTACTTCGACTACCGTTCGCTTCAAGTAGTAAGTAACGATTCGAGTTCCGAATGAAAGGTTTGGAATACCGAAAATATGCATTGGTAGCACTCTCCATTGTGGGGAGTGCTATCTTGCTTACTGCCTGCGGCGGTGAGCAGCCCGTTGAACAGGAGTCGGAGCAGACCATTATGACCGAACACAGTGTCGATCTGGTGATGGTTATGACCGAGAACGGAGCAAAGTCATATCGATTCCAAACGCCTCTGATGGAGGGATATAAACTCGCCAAAGAACCCTATATGGAGTTCCGCGAAGGTATCGACATCGTAACCTATAAGGGCGAGGGCGATACTACGCAGGTTGAGTCGCATTTGTCGGCCAACTATGCCATCTTCTACGAGAATCGAAAATTGTGGGAGGTGAAGGGTAATGTTGTGGCGAAGAACTCTGATAACCAAACACTTTATACGCAACAGCTGTTTTGGGATCAGAAGTCGAAACGTATCTATTCGAATGTCGATTGCAAGGTCCTGATGGGTCAGGATTATTGGTTTGGCGAGGGCTTCGAGTCGGATGAAGAGCTGAAAAATTGGCACTTCCGTCGCTATCGCGGTCGTATGTGGATCGATGCCGAGCCGAATCGCCCCGAAGACTCGACGACGGTTAATAGATCGATATCAGGCGATTCGCGTATGGTCAATACCAACACACTCGGTGGAGGAGAGCAGCGAAATTCGTTTATGAGACCTGTCAATACAACCTCTGAGCAGGCTCCGCGCCGACAGCTCGAACAGGCTCCCGAACGCAAAACATCGCCCAAACGTCGTAACGAGCCCAAACGAGAGGTCGAGAAGGCACAAGTAACATTGGCCGAGTAGGCAAGTGCAGTGTTATCTGCAAATTTGAAAAACAAGTAGCCCACAACTACTATAAAAGTGTGGAACGCAGTAAATTGGTCTATGGAGATAGACAATTAATATATTGAGATAAAGAGATGATTATCAGCTCGATAATTGTGGTTTTAGTGATGTTGTTGCTATCGGCGTTCTTCTCCGGTATGGAGATCGCCTTCGTTAGCGCAAATCGCCTTAAAACCGAAATCGACCGTAAGCAGAGCCGCACGTTCGACTATATAGCCGATGTATTTACCCGCAATTCGAATCAGTATATCACGACGATTCTTGTGGGTAATAATATCGCATTGGTTATCTATTCGCTCTATATGTCCACGCTGATTCAGGTGCTCGGCGCGGCATTTGGCTGGGAGGCGATCGCAAACGGCTCGGTGCTGCTCGAAACGGCACTCTCGACAATCATCGTAATCTTTGTTGGCGAATTTATCCCCAAGTCGCTATTTAAGCTCAACCCGAACTTCTATTTCCGCACGCTGGCAATTCCGATTTTTCTGTTTTATGTCATTCTCTTTCCGATAGCCAAACTGACTACGGGCATCTCGTTCCTGATTCTGCGTATGCTGGGTCAGAAAGTGAAGGATCGCCGTGAAACAGAGCAGTTTGACCGTGAGGATTTGGCAACGCTGCTCGAAGATACGACCGATGCCGAACACGAGGAGAATGAGATAAAATTGTTCCAAAACGTATTGGAATTTCCCGATTTGGCGGTGCGCGATTGTATGATTCCGCGCGTGGATGTAGAGGCGGTGGAGGCCGATTGCCCGATCGAAGAGCTTACGGCGCGTTTTGCCGAGAGCCAATATTCGCGTATCTTCGTCTATGAGGGTACGATCGACAATATTATCGGCTATGTCAATTCGAAGAGCCTCTTTAATAATCCCCAAAGTCTGCAAGATGTGATGATGTCGGTCAATTATGTGCCCGAAACAATGCCCTTGCAGCGTCTGCTGACCGATTTTATCAAGCGTCGTAGCTCGATTGCGGTGGTTATCGATGAGTTTGGCGGTACGGCGGGTATCGTCTCGTTGGAGGATATGTTGGAGGAGATCTTCGGCGAGATCGAGGATGAACACGACTCGCAGGATCTGGTCGAGAAGCGTATCTCGGAGAGCGAGTATGTGCTCTCGGCACGTCTTGAAGTCGATTACTTGAACGAAAAATATTCGCTTGGAATAGAGGAGAGTAGGGAGTATGATACGTTGGCGGGCTTTGTGATCTATCATCACGAGGGTATCCCGTCGCAGGGCGAAAATCTCACAATCGGCAATATGTCGATCAAGATTTTGCGTACCTCGCAGTCGCGTATCGATCTGGTGAAGATCAAGGTGCAGTAGCCAAAGATTTACTCCCCGTCGGCCCGATTTTATGCAAAAGAGGGTGCAAAGGGGTGAGAAATTGGCTTTTCCGAAGGAAAATATATACATCCGAGGGCAAAAATGTGTGAGAACTCACAGATTTTTACTATCTTTGGGGGCTTTTTCGTAATCTAACGAAGACGATTTGAAACAAAATAAGTAAAAAATAATAAAACAGAAAAGCTATTATGGCAGGATTAAACACTCTTAGGACCAAAGGTGGTCTGTTTCTGACATTCGTCATCGGCATCGCGCTGTTGTTGTTTGTCGTATCGTTGGCATTTGAGAATGGCGGTATGGGCGGCCAGGATCCCAAAGTTGCCGAAATCAATGGTGAGAAGATCACCTACACCCACTATCAGGATACTTTTGACGCTGTGCAGAACAATTTGAGCACAATGAGCGGTCAGGACTATTCGTCGGCAGAGGCGCAGGACGCTGTTCATAACGTAACTTGGCAGCAGTTGCTCAACCAGTACGCTATCCAGCCCGGTTTCGACAAGATGGGTATCGGAGTTTCGGATGCAGAGCGCATCGAGTTGATTTCAGGCGAATATGTATCGCCCATCGTTCGCTCGGCATTTGGCGACCCCACCACCGGTCAGTTCTCGCCTGAGTACGTTGTTGAGTATCTGAATGCAGCTGCGGCTGACCAGCAGTATGGCCCGCTGATGATGCAGCGTTACGAGATGGTTGTACGCGACGCACAGGTGCAGCGTGCAATGGAGAAGTATGTAGGTCTGGTTGCAAAGGGTATGTTTGTGAACGATTTGGAGATCGCAGCAGCCGTAACCGCAGCTAACAAGGTATTCACCGGTCGTTGGGTTGGTAAGAACTATGGTCAGATCGCTGATTCGACCGTTAAGGTAGAGAAGGCCGACATCGAGAAGTACTACAACGAGAACAAGAAGATGTTCAAGCAGCAGCCTTCGCGTTCGATTTCGTATGTTGTTTTCGAGGTTGATCCCACCGATGATGACCGTTTGGCCGCAGCTAACGAGGTTGAGAAGTTGGCGGCAGAGTTCGCAGCAACCGAGGAGCCTATGATCTACGCAAAGAGCAAGAGCCGTGAGACAGTTGATGAGAACTACTACTCGCGTGCAGCTCTCTCGGAGGAGGTTGCAGCAATCGCTTTCGGCGGTGATAAGTCGAAGGTTTATGGCCCCGTATTGGAGAATGACGTATATCGCATCTCGCGTGTAACCGACGTTAAGGCTCTGCCCGACTCGGTTGCAATCAGCTATATCGTTCTGGCACAGAACGCTGACAAGGCAGACAGCATCCTGAACGCTGCAAAGAGTGGTGCAAACTTCGCTGCTCTTGCAATGGAGTTCTCTGAGGATCGCGCAACTGCGGAGTTGGGTGGCGAGCTGGGCACACTGCCTTACTCGGCATATCCTGAATCGCTGCGTGCAGAGATCGACAAGGCTTCGAAGGGCTCGTTCTTCAAGGCTGATCTGGGTCAGGCTGTATGCGTTGTTCGCGTAGATCGCAAGGACGCTCCCGTGATGAAGGCACAGGTTGCTACCATCACCTATCCCGTTATGGCAAGCCCCACCACCGAGAAGGAGATTCACTCGGTTGCGAACTTGTTCAGCGTAGCTGCACAGGGCTCGGTTGATAAGTTCAACGCTGCTGCTGCCGAGAATGCAGTTGTTCCCCGTACTGCTCGCGTAGCAAACACCGAGCGTCAGATCGCAGGTCTGGGTGAGGATTCGCGTTCGATCGTTCGCTGGGCATTCGATGCAAAGGTTGGCGATGTTTCGGAGATCTTCACCGTTGAGGGCGACTATGTAGTTGCTACCGTAACCGAGGTTCGCGACGACGAGTACGCTACTTTGGAGCAGGTTTATAGCCAGGTTTATCCCGTAGTTTTGAGCAACAAGAAGTTCGAGGCTCTCAAAGCAGAGTTGGAGGGTAAGTCGATCGAGGAGGCTGCCGCAGCACTTGGTGTTGAGGTTGGCTCGTTCGAGAACGTTACCGCTAACGGCTTCTATATCGACGGTATCGGTATCGCTCCCCACACTATCGGCGCAATCGCAAAGAGCGCAGAGGACGTAGTTTCGAAGCCTATCAACGATCTTACCGGTGCTTACATCGTAGTTGTTGATCAGATCGTAGAGGTTGAGAATCAGACCGCAGAGAAGGAGCAGGTGCGTCAGAGCGCAATGGTTGAGGCACAGGCTGCACAGCGTATGAATCAGGCACTCTATGAGGGTGCAGAGATTGAGGACCTGCGCGTTAAGTTCTTCTAATCGAAATCACTGACTTGTTCAGATATGCGGCGGTGCCCAATCGGGTGCCGCCGTTTTTGCATTTAATTCAAAATGCGAAATTCAAGAGGCAAAATGCAAGATTCAAGATTGTCTGCCGTAAGGACTATCTTGACTTGTTCTCTTTGTGAATAATGAGAACATAAGCGGGAGGATAAGGGAACGGCGCGGCGCGGCACGATACGGCGCGGCGTGATATGACACGACTGAAAGTCGCGATGGGGGCAATGGGTCGATAGGGTGTCGATGGGTTGATAGCCTACGTATAATGACTGCTGCAAAATAGCCAATTATTATATTAAAACAAAAAGCCGCGCTCAAACGAACGCGGCCTAACTGCGAATTTTGGCTCTCGCTTACTTCTTGCAGCACTTGCACTCGCTGCTCAGGCAGTGCCATACGCCTGCCGACAGAGCTGCGCCAACAAACGGAGCAACGATAAATAACCACAGCTGCTTCAATGCTACGCCACCCTCGAACAGAGCGGGACCGATCGAACGTGCGGGATTAACCGAAGTACCGGTGATGGGGATGCAAACGATATGCACCAAAACAAGTGTCAGACCGATTGCCAAGCCTGCCAGATTGCCTGCGCCCTTCTCGCTGTCGGTTGTGCCGAGCACTACCAGAACGAATACGAAGGTGAAGATAACCTCTGCCAAGAATGCCTGCAACATCTCACCCTCACCGAATGCATTTGCACCCGTAGCGGTCGTTGCACCGAAACCGCCGGTCGAGGTCAGAACGTAGATCAGAGCGGCGCCGATGATTGCACCGATGGTCTGGAATACCATATAGCCGGCAGCATCCTTGCCATTCATACGGCCCGAAAGCCATACGCCCAGCGTAATTGCGGGGTTGATGTGGCAGCCCGAAATGCCGCCGATGCAGTATGCCATACCGACAACTGACAGACCAAATGCAAATGCTACGGCCAAAACCTCTGCGGGAGCTGTGCAGCCGAAGAATACGGCGCTACCGCAACCCATCAGCACGAGAACCATCGTGCCTACCATTTCTGCTAAATACTTTTTCATAGTAGTAGATTGTTGTTAAAGAGTTTTTACGAAAACAAATATAGCGATTTAGATGTAAAAATCCAAATCGCTATATCGGTTTTGGCTATGAGGGATTAGCCGAGCATAGGTTTAACAATGCCGAAGAAGAGCCAAGCGACGATGAATGTCGCTACGATGTTGAAGCACTGAGCCGTCAAAAAGGCATAGAGCGTCGAGCGATTCTCCTTCGAGATGATATCCTTCAAGCGGGTATCCAGACCGATGCAGACGAATGCCAGCGAGAAGAAGAGTGTTGACATCGTCTTCGCCAACGAGGTCTCGATCAGCTTGCCCTTTGCGTTGAGTGTCAGCAGGTCAGCCTCCTTCAACAGCGAGAATACGAGCGATGCAACAACAAATGCCAAGATGAATTTCGGGAACTTATCCCATACGATTTTCAGCGACGGACGCTGCGACTTGCCACCCTCGCCCTTTGTCGAAAGGTAGAGCGCGATGAAGAACGCAACAACGCCAATCAATACGTTCTGTGTAGCCTTAACAACGATAGCGGTGCGGTTAGCGATCTCGCCTGCCATCTCCGACGATGCGGCAACACCACTCGTTGTGTCGATCGTACCACCGATCCAAGCACCCATAATCTCCTGCTGTACCATAGGATCGGCAGTCAGCATAGGCACAATCTTACCAGCCAGCCAAGGCATAAAGTAGATCATCGGAACAACCACGATCAGAACGACCGAAACAATGTACGAAAGGCTCTTCTTATCGGTTCCTGCAACGCCTGCGGCGGTGATACAAGCCGAAACGCCGCAAATGGTAACGCCACTCGAAAGGGTCATTGCCGTAGCCTGCTCAACCTTGAACAGCTTGCGCGAAATGATGTAAGCGAAGAACCAAACAATGGTTACGATAACCAACGCCTGCAACAGACCCATTGCGCCCGATTTCAGCACGTCGCTGATCATAATCGTTGCACCGAGGCAGACAACACCGATTTTGATATAGAACTCGCTCTGAATTGCGGGCTTCAACCATTCGGGGATGCGGAGTGCATTGCGGATAATCAGGCCGAAGATAACCGAGAAGAATACAGGCTCCAAGCCGAGTTCGCTCTTGATATAGGGGATGTTACCGATCCACATTGCCAACGCCGCGATCAGGAAAACGACACAGAACGAGAGCAGCATACCCTTCATCGGGCGGCTGAGGAGTTTGTTACCGGCGAAAAGAGTTACAAGTGCAATGGCGAATAACATTGCGATTTTACCCCAGGCCGATGCTTCGAGCATATTCGAGGGGATCGAGATTGAGGGCAGGTACGAACCGAATGCGCACAAGAGCAGCAGGGGGATCGACAACATTACAACTACCCAGTCCTCGACTAAAAGTTTCTGAAAGAAGTTCTTCATTATCAGTGATTTTTATTGTTAATAATCAAATTTAATTGGTGCGAAAATCTCGCTCGCGTACATCCGTAAATTAGAATACACCGCAAACCTGCAATGCGATCTTACCCGAATCGTTGCCTACGTTTGCGAAGTGCTGGTAGGTGTAGTTGAGCTGCAAACGCAGATTCTTAATCGGCCAATAATCAACGCCTACCAAGTAGTTGGTCTGTGCCGAGGCCTTCTTCACTGCTACGTCGGTCGCATCCGCATTCTTGCAGAAGTAGTCGAAGCGAACAACGGGCATCACCTTCTTTGTTACCCAATAACCCGCAGTGGCATATACGCCCTCGCTCTTCTGTGCGCCGGTGCAACCCCAGATGTACTCCGAGCGAATGACCAACGATTTGTTGTCGAAACGAGCACCTACGGCGTAGCGGTTACGATCGTTCATCTCATCCTGCGCACCCGTTTTGCCCATATATACCGAGCCCGACAGAGTCATATGCTTGAAGGGGTTGATGTTCAGACGGGCAGCGAAATCTTTGTGCTTGTTTTCGTCGCTTTTGTTGATGCCTGCACCATTGTAAATGCCAACCTGATAGTTGATTACGCCCTTGAACAGATCACCGAAGATCGACAGACCGATGTCGCGACCATTCGATTTGATACCTGCCAGATCGCTGAAACCCGACATATAGCTAACGCCCATAGCGTTCTCGATGGTTTCGAGTTTGAGGGGCGAGTAGGGGTTCTCCAATGTGAAGGGGAATTTTGCCTGACCGAGCTGCACACCGAACTCCTTAACGGGGGTATAGCGAACATAAGCGTCGATGATTTTGGGCGACGAAGCGAATTCCAATTGCAAGCGATAATCGATTTTTGGGGTTATGTTACCTTTCACATCGAGACGTGCGCGACGGATATCGAAACCCTTATCGCCACCGAGAGTCTCGAACTGATAGCGCATCCAAATCGAACCGCTGATTTTGGGCATCCACGACAGTTTCTCTTCGAGTTTTAGAACGCGAGCTTCCAACTCACGCTCGCTGACTTCGTCAGCACTCTGTGCCATTGCTACCGAGCAGGTCAGTACGGCAACGGCTAAAAGCATAAATTTCGTAAATTTCTTCATACTATTATCCTTTTAAGTTTTGTTTGCGATTAAGATAAGGCATAGAACCAAATAACTTAATGCAAATATCGGCAAAATATGTGGATGGGGCAATACGCCTTTTTACTTAAAAATAGGTATGGCGCAGTGCCCCTTTCTGCCAAAAAGGATATATGATGAGAGTTTTAGAATAGTCGGCGTGGTGTGTCGGAGTGCGTAGAGAGCACTCTGCAACCTCCGTATATGTGTGATTTAGTACTTTACTTTGACGAAAATCGGGCGGTGATCCGATGCCATCGGCTCGTCGATAACATCGCGGTGCAGGACCTTGACGGGCTGTGTGTGCGGAGCTACGATGTAGTCGATAACCATTCGCGGATTGTCGGCAGGGAAGGTGCATTTGGTCGAATCGGTCAGATATTGCATCGTCTGACCCAATGCGCGACCGAATTCGCTGTCGGGTGTGGCGTTCCAATCGCCTGCGAAAAAGATGGGTTTGGTTGCCGCCTTTGCAAGGCTGTCGATTATGCCGAGCGATGCAAGCCGGTCTTCGGCGGTCAGCGAAAGATGGGTCGAAACGAAGATATATCGCTTAAACTCAACGGCTAACAGCGTGCGGGCCTCCTCGGTTCCGGGCAGAGCAAATCGCTTTACTGAACGCGGTTTTTCGCGGCTCAAAATAGCAACGCCATAGCCTCCACCGTCGAAGTCGATCGCCTTCGAAAAGGTGTGGTGCATCGAGCATTTACTGCCCAAATAGGCCGCCACATCGACCTTGTTGCTACGGCGCGTAACGCTGTCAATCTCCTGTAAAGCAACGACATCGGGCATCGCCGTGCGAATTACGGCGGCGGTGCGATTCAGATCGCGATTATTATCCATCCCCTTGCCGCTACGCACGTTGTAGCTCATCAGCGAGAGATCGGTGTGGGGCATCCCGCCGTCGATATGGGGCGAGCAGGCTGCCGCTAAAAGAGAGAGGAGAATAGTCGCAAATCGTTTCATATGTCGTTAATTTTCAAGAACATTCATAATAATATCGTTCAACTTCAAGTGCTCGATCAAGAAGCCGTCGTGGCCGAAATCCGAGTCAATCAGATGATACTCCGCATTGGGAATCAGGCGGCTCATCTGCTTGATCTGGTCGGCGGGGAAGAGCAGATCCGACGAAATGGCAATGACCACCGTGCGCGAACGAATTGCGCCGAGCAACTCCTCCTCGCTCTGTTCGCGACCACGTGCAATGTTGTGAGAATCAACGGCGTGCGTCAGTCGGTGGTAAGAATATACGTTGAATCGGCGGCAGAGTTTTTCGCCCTGATAACGCTGGTAAGTCGTTGCGCGGTGGCCCGTAATCTTCTTCGTGGCATCGGGGTCCTGCTGCGTCTTGTCGTAGGCTTGCTGACCGCGATAGCTCAACAAAGCGATTGAACGCGCCGTTGCCATACCTGCCCACGCAGCATCCTCGCGCGGCTCACCAAATTCGGGATCACATTCGATAGCCATACGTTGCGACTCATTGAAGGCGTGTGCCCAAGGCGTTGAATGTGAGAGTGTTGCAATCAAAACCAAACGCTCGGCGAAATCGGGACACTGAACAGCCCACTCGCAACATTGATAACCGCCGATCGAACTTCCGATCAACATTTTAACGCGCTCAATACCAAGATGTTCAGCCAACAGTCGGTGGCAACGCACCATATCGCGTACCGTTACAATCGGGAAATCGTTGTAGTAGGGCGCGCCCGTCGCGGGATTGATCGACAACGGGCCGGTCGAGCCGTAGCACGAGCCGATAAAGTTGGCACAAACCACAAAATAGCGCGTCGGATCGAGAAACTTACCCTCCTCGACCGTATGCTCCCACCAATCCTCGACATCGGAATTTGCCGTCAGTGCGTGGCAGACCCAGATCACATTGCTGCGATCCTCGTTCATCTCACCGAAAGTGTGGTATGCAATGCGCACTTCGGGGAGCGTTGCGCCGCAGTCGAGTGCAACGGGTGAGGGGTAGTTGAAATATTTTACTTCGCTCATTGTCAGTCGATTGCGTTTAGTCGATTGCGGCAAATGCCTGTTCGAAATCCTCGATCAAATCCTCGACATTCTCCAAGCCGAGCGAGATGCGCAGCAGGGTCGGAGTAACGCCTGCGGCGATCTTATCTTCGTCGCTGAGCTGCTTGTGGGTTGTTGATGCGGGGTGGGTAACGACGCTGATCGAATCACCAATCATCGTCATATGAGCGAACAATTTGAGCGATTCGACAAACTTAATGGTCGTTTCGAGCGTGCCCTCCAACTCAATCGTAAAGACGCTCGACGAGCCGTGTCGGAAATATTTCTTGGCGTTGGTATGTCCCGCGTGGTCCTCAAAACCGACAAAACTTACGCGACGCACCTTCGGATGGTTGCGGCAATATTCGGCAAGTCGCCACGTCGAACGTACCTCGTGATCGACGCGTAACGATAAGGTTTCCAGACCTATAAGCATCAAATATGAATCAAACGATGAGGGGCAGCAACCGAAATCGCGCAGTCCATCGACGCGGCACTTCACAACGAATGCCGCGGGGCCGAACGCCTTGTAGAGGTTCAAACCGTGATAGCCCTCCGACGGACCGTCGATCTGGGGGAATTTGCCGTTGCCCCAATTGTAGCGACCGCCGTCGATGATGATACCGCCCATCGCCGTACCGTGGCCGTTGATCCACTTCGTGGCCGACTCCAAAACGATGTCTGCGCCCCAATCGAAGGGGTTGCAGAGGTAGCTGCCAGCACCAAACGTATTATCAACAACCAGAGGAACATCGTGGCGGTGAGCCATTTCGGCAATGCGCTCCAAATCAGGTACATCGCAGGTCGGGTTGCCCATACTCTCGACATATACGGCGCGGGTGTTTTCGTCAATCAGAGCCTCCATCTCCTCGATCGAATCGTGCGCAGCAATGCGACACTCGATGCCCAACTTGCGCAGCGAAATCTTGAACTGATTGTAGGTGCCGCCATAGAGGAAAGGCGAGGTTACGATGTTCTGTCCCTTCTCGGCCAACGAGGTAATTGTCAGCAGGATAGCCGACATTCCACTCGCTACGGCCAGCGCGCCCGTACCGCCATAGAGAGCCGCAATTCGCTCTTCGTAAGCCGACGAGGTGGGGTTCTGCAAACGGGTATAGATATTGCCGCCCTCGCTCAATTCGAACAGGCGTGCGGCGTGGTCGCAATCGCGGAAATGGTATGCTGCGGTGGGGTAGATAGCTACGCCGCGCGAGCCGGTATGATCGACGTGGTAACCACTGTGAATTTGGCGCGTTTCAAAGCGCAATTTCTTCTCTGACATAGTGTTATGTTGATTTTATCGTTTCTCTTAATTCTTATCTGCGATCTCTCTCGCAGGGATTTTTAATCTTACAAAATTACACTCTATTTTCGGGAAATGCAACACGACCGACGGCCGAGGGTTGTTTTTCTCGTAAGAATGTTTTATATTTGTAGTAATAAACCTGTGCGCGTGCGCGTTGGCCTATTGCAATCAACCACGTGTGCATCCAAAATTCATTCGCAAACAGATGAAAGGCATTGTTCTGGCCGGTGGCTCCGGCACCCGATTATATCCCATTACCAAAGGCGTATCGAAGCAGTTGCTCCCGATCTATGACAAACCGATGGTCTATTATCCGATCTCGGTGTTGATGCAGGCGGGTGTGCGCGATATTTTGATCATCACAACGCCGCAAGATGCACCTTCGTTCCGCCGTCTGTTAGGCGACGGATCCGATTTTGGCGTGCATTTGGAGTATGCCGAGCAACCTTCGCCCGACGGATTGGCACAAGCCTTCCTGATTGGCGAGGAGTTCATCGGCAATGATAGCGTATGTCTGGTGCTGGGCGACAATATTTTTCACGGCGCGGGCCTTTGCAATAAATTGACGCAGGCTGTCGAACGCGCTGAAAATGAGGGTCGAGCGACGATTTTTGGCTATCGTGTCGATGACCCTGAACGATATGGCGTGGCGGAGTTTGACGACGCGGGTCGCTGCCTTTCGATCGAGGAGAAGCCCGCCGAGCCGAAGTCGAACTATGCCGTTGTGGGGCTCTATTTCTATCCCAACCGAGTGGTCGAGATCGCGAAATCGATTCGTCCGTCGGCGCGTGGCGAGTTGGAGATTACCTCTGTCAATCAGCAATTTTTGAACGATGGCGAGCTGAATGTCGATACCTTTGGCGAGGGTTTTGCGTGGCTCGATACGGGTACGCACGACTCATTGGCCGAGGCTTCGATCTTTGTCGAGGTGATTGAGAAGCGTCAGGGCGTGAAGATTGCCTGCTTGGAGGAGATCGCCTTTCGTCGTGGCTGGATCTCGGCGGAGCAGTTGCGTGCGGTGGCCGAGCCGATGGCGCGAAATCAATATGGCGGCTATCTGTTGAAGATTCTCGGCGAGCATAAACGTTAATTGACAAGCTTTATGGAACGCAAAATTTTGATCACCGGAGGTGCCGGATTTATCGGATCGCACGTGGTGCGACTGATGGTGAATAAATATCCTAACTATCTGATCGTCAATCTCGATGCGCTGACTTATGCGGGCAATCCTGCCAATCTGCGCGATGTCGAGGTGGCGGCAAATTATCGCTTTGAGAAGGTCGATATTTGCGATGTGGAGGCGGTGCGCAAGGTCTTCGAGCGGTATGAGATAGATAGCGTCATCCATCTGGCGGCAGAGAGCCACGTCGATCGCTCGATCGATGATCCGTTCGCCTTTGCGCGTACCAATGTCCTCGGTACGCTGACGTTGTTGCAGGTTGCCAAAGAGCATTGGCTCAATGGTGCGGAGGAGGATGCAAAACACCTCTTCTACCACGTTTCGACCGATGAGGTCTATGGCTCGCTGGGTGCAGAGGGCACATTTACCGAGTCGTCGCGCTATGAGCCTCATTCGCCCTATTCGGCCAGCAAGGCATCGAGCGACCACTTCGTGAGAGCATTTCACGACACCTTCGGACTGCCGACGGTGATCAGCAATTGTTCGAATAATTACGGCCCGTATCAATTCCCCGAAAAACTTATCCCGCTGTTTATCAATAATATCCGCGAACGCCGCGAGCTGCCTGTCTATGGTAGCGGTGCAAATGTGCGCGATTGGCTCTATGTCGAGGATCACGCACGTGCGATTGATCTGATTTTCCATCGCGGTCGCGTGGGCGAGACCTATAACATCGGCGGTAGCAACGAGTGGCGCAATATCGATTTGGTGCGCCTGCTTGTTCGCACGACCGATCGCCTTTTGGGACGTGCGGAGGGCGAGGATGAGTCGCTGATTCGCTTTGTGCGCGATCGTGCGGGCCACGATCTGCGTTATGCGATCGATTCGAGCAAGTTGCAACGCGAGCTCGGTTGGTCGCCTGAGGTCGATTTCGAGGAGGGAATCGAGCGTACGGTGCGCTGGTATCTGCACAACGACGAGTGGCTCTCGGCGGTTACTTCGGGTGAATACCGCAACTATTACAGCCGTATGTACGATGGGCGTTAGTCGGCCGTAACTAACTGACACACAACACTACTACTATATGGATACTAACTCGAAAAAATCCTCGCAGCGAATACTCTCGATCGATATCGTGCGAGGTTTGACATTGTTGCTGATGCTCTTTGTCAATGACCTTTATATGCCTGGCGTACCTGCGTGGTTGGGGCATACGGAGATGAATTTTGACGGTATGGGTTTGGCCGATTGGGTCTTTCCGAGCTTCCTGTTTATGGTCGGAATATCAATTCCTTACGCCATCGAGGCGCGTCGCCGCAAGGGCGAAAGTATGCTGCGCGTGATGTTGCATATCCTTTGGCGTACGCTGTCGCTGATCTGTATCGGCGTGGCGCTGCTCAATGTTGGCCGTATCAATCCCGAAATGACGGGTATCTCGAAGGAGGCGTGGCGTTGGCTGTTCTATCTGTTCCTCTTTATGCTTTGGAACACTTATCCGCGAGAGAGTCGTTACGATCTGCTTTTCAGGGTGTTACGAGCTGTCGGTTTTGTCGGAATCATTGTTTTGTTGGCAATTTTCCGCGCCGGAACGCCCGAAGAACCGCAGTGGTTGGTAGCCAGCTGGTGGGGTATTTTGGGCCTTATCGGTTGGGGTTACCTCGTGGCAGCTTTGGTTAGTGTTCTGACACGCGGTACCATCCTTGGTGCATTCATTGGTTGGGCTGTTTTCCTCGGTCTGAATATGATCTCTTCGGCAGGTATTAACGATTGGGCAGTCGCTGTGCGCCCGATCTTGGGCACTGTGCTTCAAGGTAATACGCCGATGATTGTGCTTGCAGGCCTGTTGCTCGGAACATATCTTATGCGCAGTCAGCACGATATGCGTCGCAAGGTCGTAGTTATGGCGGGCGTGGGTGTCGTTTCGATTATCGCAGGCTTTATTTTGCGCAATTGGTATATCATTTCGAAGATTCTTGCAACACCGAGCTGGGGACTTATCTGTATCGGTATCAGCTTGTTAGTACTTGCTTTGGTCTTCTATCGCACCGATATTTGCGGTCATACACGCTTTACGGGTCTGCTTGCAACGACGGGCCGCAACTCGATGACGACCTACCTCGCACCGAGCGTACTCTACTCGGCACTCGGGCTGTTGCCTTTCCACGTGCTGATCTATAAGCAGCCTGACTGCGCGTGGTTGGCCATCGCGGGCTCGGCTTTGTGGTCGGTGGCTATGGCATACTTCTCTATTCTGCTCGATAAACTACATATCAAGTTGAAGCTGTAATACGCTGATAAACAAATAGAAGACCCTACACGAACTTTTGGTCTGTGTAGGGTCTTTTGTTTGCCTAAAACGAGAGGTCTTCCGTCGTTTCCGCTTGCGAATGTTGGGGTTTCGGAACTTCTAAACCTCTTGGGTCTTCTCGTCAAGTTGTTTCTGAATCTTGGGGATTGCTTGCTCGATCGCTGCGAGTTCATAGTTTGGCGACTCGGTGTGCTCGGCGTAGAAGCTGATCAACTCCGTAATTGAACCTCGGAAATAGGTCTTCAATACGGTTTGAAGTACCTCCTCGGCGTAGTCGTTGCGATCGATGGTGGGGAAATAGCGATAGAAGCGACCTTGCGCTTTATGTCCTACATATCCCTTATTTTCAAGCATTTTGATAAATGTAGCGACGGTCGAGTACTTCGGTTTCGGTTCGGGCATATAGTCGATAATATCATAGACCAAGCCTTCACCCAGCGACCATAGAATCTGCATAATGCTCTCTTCACCTCTTGTCAAGGTGGGGAGTTTCTCCCTGGTGTTTTTCATCATAATTAGGTTTTAGGTTGATGTCGAGCACAAATGCCATTCGGCGTTTGTGTTAGACAAAGTTAGTAATAAACCGACTAAATAGCAATAGTCGGAGCATAACTTTTTAGGTATTTTAGTAGATTTTTGGCTTAATTATCCCTTTGAGAGCAGGCCGCGAGTGATCTTTGCTCGCATCAAGATCAGATATTGAGCCTTCGGAAGTTGTCCGCGCAGAGCGTAGCCAAGAGATAAAACCAATGTGCCGCCCCATTTTACAACTTCGGCGAAGAGACGGCGGGCGAATGTTCCATTTTGACGGGTGCGAATCTGTTCGCTGACACCGATGGCGTAGCTCAATCGCGTGAAGTAGTCGTGCGTGAGCTTGTCGGGCGAGATGTGGTGATAGATAATGGCGTTGGGAACGTAGTAGAACGGCTCGCCACTACGCGCAAGGCGGTTGAAAAAGTCGGTCTCCTCGCCACCGATCAACTTTTTGCCTGTACGACCGAGTGCCGGATCAAATGCTCCGTAACGCTCTATGGCTGCGCGTGTTACGGCCATATTGCCACCGCCGGGACAGCGACCGCGACCAAACTCTCGCACCTCCTCGCCCAGATCGAGCGGGTTGGCAATCGGTCGTTCGGTGTAGGGCGAAATCCACGCGGGGCGACCCTCTTCGTAGCTCGGCACGATGCGACCGCCTGCCGCCACAACCTTCGGGTGTGCATCGAAAAAGTCGATATATGAGCGCACGAAATCCTCATTGACCGTCTCGTCGTCGTCGATAATTGCGATGTAGGGGCTTTGCGCCGTCGCCATACCGCAATTTCGGGCGTGGCTCAATCCCTGACGCTCCTCGCGCACCATTCGTACGGGGAGGTCGGGGTGCTCGGCGGCAAATTGGGCGAAACGCTCCTCGGTATCATCTTTCGAGTTGTTATTTACGGCCACAACCTCCCACTGCTCGCGAGGTGCAGACTGCGAGCAGAACGATTTCAAACATCGCACGAGCGACTCGGCGCGATTATATGTGGCAATAACAACCGTAAGACGAGGCATAATCAATTGATTTTTCGTTATTTGATAAACATTTTGCGAACATCGTGCCAATCGCCGTCATTCTCCGACGGCTCAATGCCGAGCAAATGGCACAGAATGATATACATATTCAGATTCTGGAACGATCGCTGTTCGTATCCTCGACGGAACGCAGGCCCCGTAGCGTAGAAGACCATCGACATCTCGCGCTCGAAGTTATCGAAACCGTGCGCTCCCTTGCCGATCGGGCGACGCTCCACTTCGGGCTCTCGGTACTCGACAGTCCAACCCATATCGGGCATTACGACCAGATTCGTTATGCGTGTCGGGTGCTGACCATAGTGAAACTTCGCGGGAATTTCGGTGCGTCGGTACGCCTTGATGCCCTTCACTTTACGCAGCGTACGCAGAGCCTCCTGCTCGTAGTCGGCATCGACCTCCACACCAAACGGGCGACCGCTGACCGTGCGCACAACACGTGCGGGATCAAGTACCTCATAGAGGTTTGCAATGCGGTCGTCTGACAGTTGAGTCATTCCGTGATCGGCCGTTACTATGAAGTTAATTTTGTCATATACAGGCGATTGGCGAATTTTCCAAAAGAAATATCGCAGTGTCGAATCGATATGCTCCGCTTGCGCAATGGCCTGCTCCGACAGAGGTCCGTGGCGGTGCATCGCCGCATCGGGCTGCTCGAAATACCACATCACAAGGTTGGGAATCTGCTCCACGGGGCGCGTCATCGCCTCGACAACCCAATCGGCACGCTCGCGATAGCTCGGCTCCTCCGAATATCGGGTCCAAACCGTCGCCTGACGACCGTCAATGGGCACCTCGCTACCAGGCCACATAAAGATATTCGCTACGCGGCCCTGACGCTCGGCGGTATTCCAGATCGGATCGCCACCCCAGAAGTTCGGAGTCTGTGTGTCGTCATAGTTGAAAACCGACATCTGACGGCCTAACACCTTGTCATAGAATCCGTTATTGACCACGCCGTGATCGTCGGGGTGTAGTCCCGTAGCCATCGTATAGTGGTTGGGAAAGGTATTCGAGGGATAAACGGGATAGGTCTCGGCGTATGTTCCCACGCGGCGCAACGAGTCGAGCGTCGGCGTGTGAGCGTGCTCCGCCAAATCCCAGCGGAAGGCGTCCATCGAGAGTATAATCACATAGCGGTTATCGTTGTTATAGGGCTCGGCAGCGACCTCACGCACAGCACGTTGCACAGGCGAGCACGCCGCAGCCAACGCCGCAAAAGCCAATATCAGCAGTCGTTTCATCGGTTTATTCATTTTCGTTTCTACAAAGATAACGAAACAATTCACAATTTACAATTCACGATTCACAATTAAGGCGGAATCTTTGATTTCGCCCACCTTCGCGAGCTTGCCCTTATGGCGTAAAAAAGGTCGCTCCCCGAAGGAAGCGACCCCAAAAAATTTATCTAACGCTTTGTTAAGTTTTCGCGCGCCTTTGATTAGTTGAAGGTGTAGCGGAAGCTCAACATTGCCGACCAAGTCGACGCGAAACCTACGTACTTGCTCCAAGTAGGCTCGGTGAAGGTGTACTTGTCGTTGCTGTACTTCAAGATGCTGGTGCTGTTCAACTGCTGAACATTGCCCCAACGACCGCAGATCATATTGCCGATGTTGTTAACATCAACACCTACGGTCAGCTTGTTCTGACGACCGGTGGTGTTCAGAATGATGTCGGTAGCGAACTTGAAGTTGAAGGTGTTGTACCAAGGCATTACTGCGCCACCACGGGTCGAGTACTCGCCACGGTTCTTGCTCAGGTACTTGTCGCCAGCGATGAACTTCTCGAATGCTGCCTTGTTATCCTCCGAGGTGAAGGGCATCGACTGCAACTCCTTAGCGGTGGGGATATACATCAGGTTGTAAGCACCCTTGTCGCCCGTTACGCACGACGAGAGAGTGTACGAGTAGCGGCTGTACGAGTAACCAGCTGCGTAACCATAGTTGTAACCCTCGTAGAAGAGAGCCAAAGTGGTGTTCAGGTTCTTGTTCAACTTCTTGTTGTAACCGATGCTTGCGATTACACGGTTGGGCGATACGTACGACGAGAAGCCCAGCTCAGGATTGTTCGAACCGTGAACGTTGTAGGTGTTGGTATTGTAAGCCGACGAAACCTGGTCGCCAATACCGTCGATAACGTTCTTCGAGCCCGAACGAGTGTAAGCTGCCATCAACGACAGACCGTTGCGGAACTCCTTCTCAGCCTTGATGGTGAACGAGTAGTAGTGGCCGTTCTTACCAGCGTTGGTGATGTAGTAAGCGTTGTTCAGACCCTTCTCAGTTGCCCACTTCTTACGAGCTGCGGGCTCACCGGGAAGCTGAACGCCACCTGCAACTTCCTCCATACCGAGGTACTTACACATTACGGTGTTCATATCCATATTGTAGATACCCTCCAACGAAACCTTAACATCGCCGGGGAGCTTCATATCCAAAGCCAAAGTCGACTTCCAAGCACCCTGCATCTTCAAGTTCTTGTCCAGAATGGTTGCACCCGAAGGAGCCGGCAGATCGTCGGTTGCCTTGAAAGTACCACCGTAGAGGTCGGTCAGAATGTCGTTCAAGTTCTGGTGGAAACCAGGAGTCTTCATACCCTCAGCGATCTTGTCGTGAGTAGCGATGTACTGAGCCTGCAAGCAGTTGCTGTTACCAGCTACCGATACGATCCATACGAAGGGGATACGACCGGTGAAGATACCGGTACCACCACGCAGAACGTAGCGACGATCGCCAGCGATATCCCAGTTGAAACCTACACGAGGAGCTACGTTCAGACGAGCCTTAGGCATATCTGCGGTGCGGTAGCCACCCTTATCCTTGTACATAGCCTCGAAAGCCTTGTTGTTGTTACCCTCGATGTTGGGGTAGGTAGGCAGCTCGAAACGGATACCTGCGCTCAGCTTGAAGCGGTTGCTGAACGTGATCTCGTCCTGAACGTAAGCCGAGTACTGGATATACTTGAACGAGGGGAATACCTGCTTCAAGTCGTCGCGGTTCGAGTGGGTGATAGCGAATGCCAACGGAGTAACGTCGCCACCCTTAGCAGCCGACTTGAAGTCCTCCCACGAGTTGTAAACGTAGTAACCCAGACCACCCTGCATAAAACCGTTCTTGGTGTTGTTGTGCTCGAACTGCAAACCAGCGATGATGTTGTGCTTACCAGTGGTGTAAGCGATCTCATCGGTGATAACTACAGTCGATACATCACGCAAGTTACCATAGGTGAAGGGGTCGGGACCGAACGAAGTCAGAACAGCCTTGGTGCCATCTTCGAGGGTCTCCAAGATATCAACGGTGGGGAAGTTGTCGCCCACGAAGCTACGAGGCTCGTACTGGTGCGAGTAGGTACCACGCAGAGTGTTGGTCAGACGACCGTCCAAGAAACGCGAGTTCAACTCAGCAGCTACCGAAGTAAAGTTCTGCTCCTGGAAGTAACGCGAGCTCTCGAAATAGATAGCGTCCTTCGAGGTACGACCGTGGTTGTTACGATCATAGGGGTTGGGGTTCAGCGGGTTCACCGACGACGAAGGATTCGACGAATACTTGTTGCGGGTGGTGCTGAAACGAGCATTGAAGCTGTGGTTCTTGTTGATGTTCCAGTCGAGGCGAGCAACCAACTTCCAGTCGGGAGTGCTCAACGAGTAGCCCTGATAGCGACCCGGATCGTAACCGAACTCGTCCATCAAGAACTTCTTGATCTCCTCCATCTGAGCAACCGTCGGACGGTTGTAAGTGGTGTTGTTACCCCACTCGGTGTTCTCATCGGGACGTGCCTGACGGGTCGAACCGGGAGTCTCGTCCATATCGTACTCGAAGTTAGCGAAGAAGAACAACTTGTCCTTAACGATCGGACCACCAACGCTTACACCGGTGGTGTTGTTGATCTGCTTGCTCTTCGACAGACGCTTGTACATACCGGTCTCGTCGGTAATGCCATAGTGAGCACCCTTCAAAGCCTCGTCCTGATAGTAGTCATAAACGGTAGCCTTGAACTCGTTGGTTCCACTCTTGGTAACTGCGTTGATAGCACCACCGGTGAAACCGCTCTGACGTACGTCAAACGGAGTGATCGAGATCGAGATCTGCTCCAAAGCGTCGAGCGAAATGGGGGTACCGCCTGCGGGCAGGTTACCACCGATACCGAATGCGTTGTTGAACGCTGCACCATCGACAGTTACATACGACTGACGGTAGTTACCACCACCGATAGCCAGACCGTTCGAGGTTGCCGAAGCCTGCGGAGTGAGCTTCATAATGTCGTTCATACTGCGGCTAACGGTCGGAGTGATAGCCATCTGCTTGCTCGAAACGCTGGTCATCGAGCCCGAACGCTGGCTGTTCATCGACGAGTTAGCGCCGTCAACAGCTACAACAACTGCGTCCATACCGATCGACTCCTCTTTCAGAGTAGCGTCGAGTACGAGGTTATCAGCCAGTGCAGCCTGCAAACCCTGCTGCTCTACGGTCTGATAGCCCAACATCTGGAACTGCACGGTGTAAGGACCACCTGCACGAACATTGAGAAGACGATAGTTACCGTCGATATCAACAACGGCACCATACTGTGTTCCCGACGGAGTGTGGATAGCAACAACGGTAGCACCTACCAATGCATCACCCTTAACGTCGGTAACCTTACCACTGATGTTCGAAGTCGTTACCTGTGCCGACAGCGACAGGGTAGCGAAAATCGACAAAATCAAAAAGGCGAATTTCTTCATAAAAAATGGTTTAGTTAATAAATGAATTTGTTTGTTTATTTTGAGTTTTAATCTCTTTTTCGGTTCGCGTTTTCGGTTTGGCGAGAGTTATCGGCCTCGCTCCGGTTAGGTTATGTGTTGTAAATCAATAAAAAACAATGAGTGGA
>JAZUPN010000041.1:0-1578 GCA_045605245.1 Alistipes sp.
GATCGACGATCTGCAAGGATATGTTTATCGCTCATTGACAAATAGTTGCACGTCGCGTTTGCGTTCGCGTCGAAAATTCACCTCGACCGACGCACTCGACACACTATCGAGCGACGACCTCGCACCCAAAGATTTCGAGCAAGAGTTCCGATTGATCGAACGACTGATGGCGCTCCTACCCGATGAGCAGAGCGAAGTGATCCGATTGCGAATCTATGGCGGTCGTCAATTCGACGAGATTGCCTCGATCTGCAACATTCCTCTCACAACGGCCAAATCGCGTTTTCGCTATGGCATTGACAAGTTGCGCGAAGCCCTCGAAAAGCGCGGGCTGATTTAACTCACCGTAAAAAAAGACCAACATTATGAAAACTAACAACAATTTAGACAATTCGTCGGACATTCGCGTTGAGAATCTTCTCACGCCGCGTTTCGCCCCCACTACCTCACTCTCGTTCAAAGCGCCCGCACCGCGCCGCCGCCCGCTCTGGCAGGCAGTACGCATTAGTGCCGTTGCCGCTATGGTCGCCGTGGCAGTTGTCATCGGCATTAGCGGTGTGCAGACCAGCACCGCCCGCGAGGTGGTCGAGCGAGCGATGACTCAACTGCTCGAATCGGATAGCTATTTGGTGCACTTCACCGCAAACGTTGCCGAGAGCAAGCGCACGCAAGATGAACTCTACAACGTTGAATTTGAAGGTACTCCAATGCAGGGCACCGTCGAGATTCGCAAAGAGGGTTCGAAGGTCAAAATGGCTATCAAGTGGCAGGACGAGGCTCGTTCTATGGAACTCTATGACGGCGAGAGCTATCGACGCTACCAAAACGGGCAATTGGTACTCGAACGCCCCGACAAAGGTATCGACCTCACGCAGTTCGCTACGATCGATAAATTGAAGGAGTACGCTTTGCTAACGGGTATACTGCTAAAATTCCGCGAGGAGGGCGACACGATCATCGTCAGCGATAGGAGCGACAAGGTAGAGATCGTTGCCCGATTCTCGAAGAGCGAGGGTCGCCTGCTCGGTGCCGAGTGCTCAGGGCTATACAACGGGCAGCAGGTTACGGTGCTCACCGTCGATCAGATCGACTTCGATGTGCCACCCACCGAGTAGCTCCTAATGCAATATCCACACACCTTTCATAACAATAGCCGCACCCCTCGCAGGAGTGCGGCTATTAATTTTCGGGGTAAAATTGGTTACTTCGTCATTGCGTCGAGCTCCTTGGCACGCTTTTCGACACGACGGCACAAGTCCATCTCATCGACGCCCAGCACATCGCCACCATCGACCAGCACCTCACCATTAACCACAACCATATCGACGTCCGACGCCTTGGCTGCATATGCCAAGTTCGCCACCACGTCGTAACGCGGATAGAGGTGCGGCTTTTCCATATCGAGCACAATCACATCGGCCAGCATACCCTCCTTGATCTGACCCAACTCGTCGCCACGACCGATCGCCTTTGCGCCACCGACCGTTGCCATCAACAGCAATTCATAAGCAGGGATTACACACGGATCGCCTGCATTGACCTTCTGCAAGAGCGATGCACTACGCATCTCCTCCCACA
>JAZUPN010000042.1:0-13606 GCA_045605245.1 Alistipes sp.
TTCGCTTCGCGCAGGGCATCCGCATCGCGCGAGTATGAGGCGGCATTTGCACTCTCTTCGGCCTCACGATCCGAGGGGTCCTCGATCGCCTCGATGGTTGTAGGCTCGGCCGCAGCCTGACCGCTACGCAGACGCTCGACGGCGGCCGATGTACGAGCCTCGACAGCTGCCGCCTCGATATCCAAAACGGCACGCGGCATAGGCTCATCGGCGGTCGGTCGCAGTGCCGAAATAAGTCGCTCGGCGGCATCGACAATACGAGCCTTTATCGTTCGGCGTTCGGCCTTTGCCTCGACGATCTGATCGACCAGACCCGCTTCGAGAGCCTCGGCAGGGGTCAGCCAGCGACCATTGCCGCCATTCTCGTTCATCAGCGCGGTGATCTCATCGCTTGTGCGACCGCTACGCTGTGCATAGATCTCGGCCAGACGTTCGTCGGTCTTCGAGAGCAGATCGATGCTCTGTTGCAACTCGACTGCATTACCCTCGGTTGCACCCACCGAGCGATGAATCAGATAGAGCGCGTTGGACATAATCTCGCGGCAACCCTCCGATGCGGCCTGTGCGATGATCGTTGCCGCCGAGGCGGTGTAGCCGTGGCAACGGGTGGTGATTTGTGCATCGGTTGCACAGAGAGCGTCATAGATGAGCAGGGCATCGGCGACGCTACCGCCCGTCGAACGGATATTGACGGTGATATGCTCCACCGCGAGGTTTTTGATCTGTTCGAGGGCCTCGGAGAAGGCCTCGTAGCTTGCCACACCTCGGCGTTGAGCGTCGTCTGCGCGATCGACACCGATTGTGCCCTCGATGTCGATCACCGCCTCGCTTTGAGAGAGGCATTTGATTTCGAAAAGATTTTTCATTTTTTGATTTGTTTGATAATTTGTTGAATTGAAGGATCATAGACATCTCGGCAGGCGGTCGAGTAGGAGCAGCCGAAATCATCGGCGGCCTGCTCCAAGGCTTCGGTTTTGGCTCGACCGCGATCGACCTCGCCTGCCACGTAGAGGGCGAGGGCAACGCCGCGCATACGATTTACGTTGAGCAGTTCGGCCGCGAGCAAACGATTGACAATGCGCCTTGCCCGCGAGGGCGGACAGAGATCTGCGAGCAGGCGTTCGAGGGGTTGAATGTGCGATTTCATCGTATAGAAGAGGTTTTTAGGTTTGATGTGTCGGGCAGCGAGAGGGCGAAGCAGTGGGAGGGCGTGCGAGGTTGGTCGGAGAGATGCCGCCGAGAAAAGTCCTCCGATAGCCCTCCCGCCAGCCGTTTAGACAATCTGCACAAAGCGACATCGTGCCTGATTCTTCTCCGGCAGGAACTCCTCGACGGCCTCCAAGCGATAGAGCCCCTGCTCGCCACCGATTGTGAGGTGGTAGGCTGCACGCATATCCATTCCGTCGGCATCGGTCTCGATGATCGGCAGTATGTCGGTCGCCGAGAGATCGAGCCAGAGGGTTACTCGTCGCGCCTCATTCATTCGCTTGTAACGCGCATCGTAGTAGCTGTGCAGACCCGTCTGGTCGTCGCGGTCCTCGAAGCAGAGCGAACACTCGCCGTCGAGATGAAAGGCCGAGAGGGGATAGTGGCTTGCGACCAGACCCCAACGCTCCTCGTCGGGCAGTTCGCGCATACCTAAATAGAGCAGAACCTTTGTCGGGAAGTTCAACTCACCATCCTGATCGGCATCGCGGTCGCCCACCTGTGGCAACGATACCGACGGGGCCAGGGCAAAGAGATTCGACGTGTTGATCGTCGGTGCAAACATCGGATTCCAGCTGGTGTGGTCCGACTTGCGAGCCAGACGCGAATCGACCTGCCCGCTCCATTGTCCATAGAAATCCTCATTCTGCTGATCGTAGCGACCGACTGCGCCGTCGCCAATCTGGTAGCGATAGCAGATTTCGCGTGCTCCATCCTCCGATGCATCCGCGACCTCGACGGGCAGACTCTCGATTATGCGGTCGCTCCAATCGATCACGTGCGAAGTATCGACCATCTGGCTGTCAGACTCGATATAGACCTTGCGCTCAATGGGGTCGGTGTAGAATCGCAGGTCGTACATATGAGCAATCGACTCGATGAGTTTCGACTGCAATACGTCGTGTTTCATAATGTCCTGCAATGTGAAGGTCGAGCCGAGAGCCGGATGCGGCTGGAATGAGGGGTAGGCTCGTGTCGAGGCGTAGAGTGTCATCGACTGTCCCGGCAATGCTCCTGCAAAGGCGATATTTCGGAAGAGGAAGGGCTCTGCACTCGACACTTCGCGCGGCGCGGTGGCAATTGTAACCTCGACCTCGGTCTGTCCCGTCATCTCGACATAACCGGAATAGAGAGCCCAATCATTCGGACAGACGCGCCACGTGCTCGAATCGGCACTCTTGTAATAGAGAACGGGCTCCGAGGCGTTGATTGTCGATGGGATCGTAAAGAGGGCGTTGTCGTCGGAGAATGTTGCGGCCACACCTTTTGTGATCGATGTGCCCACACGTGCCGTATAATCGAGTCGGTAGCTTGTCCCTTCGGTGTGGTTGAAGACGACGATGCGATACTCCATACCCGAATGGAACGTAGGTCGATGATCAACAAATCGATTGGCCAGAGTGAAAGAGTAGTAGTTCTCCTGATCGATCATAATCGTATTGAATCCCTGCAATTCATAGCGCGAAGCGATACGATAGTCGGTCATATAGTGGAATTTGAGATACATAATCATCTTCACACGTTCTGTTGGCGAGAAGATCGCCTCGCCCTCCTCGACGCGGAACGATGTATCTGACGAATAGAGGTCGGGTGCGCTCTCGGTCGTAACGGTCGTATTGACTAAATTACCAACCGTATTGAAGTTCGTAAAGGGGTCGGCATAGACAATTCCGTAACTGTTGGCAACGGCTGTTGAGGCGGTGTCGCGACCTGCGCGGAAGCCCATACGTGCATCCAATCGTGTGGTGTCGCGCCACGAAAATCGACCACTCATAACCAGATCTTTGGCAGGACTCTGTGTGAGCAGTCGGCTCTCGATCGAGTATCCCGCCTCGGCAAAGATCGCTTCGAGCAACTTCGGCACACTGATAAAGGGGTGATAGTCGGTTACGCCGGGGATTCGCTGAATGGGCAGCAACTCGGACGAGGA
This sequence comes from Alistipes sp., assembly GCA_045605245.1. Lineage (GTDB taxonomy): Bacteria > Bacteroidota > Bacteroidia > Bacteroidales > Rikenellaceae > Alistipes. Next base: position 3,137 of record JAZUPN010000042.1, read on the forward strand.
GGCGGCATCGGAGTATTTGTCGCGCATTACGGGCAGCATACGCACCAACTTGTCGCCCGACCAGCTATTGATGATTGCCGAGGAGGAGTAGTCGCTTTCGAATTCGAGATTGACATTTTTCAGGTGGCGACGCATCGCCTCGCGTGCCCAGCCGCAGACACCGGCCTGCACCTCGATCAGATATCGCCCACCTTCGGGTGCCACTTGCGAGGCGAGGAGAACTACGGGGCCTTCGATCAGTGGTGCACCGTCGAACTCGACTCGTGCTGTATGGTCCTGTTCGTTGAACGATTGCGCGGTGTGGATGCGGTCGCTGTCGCCCATAATCTGTCGATTGCAGCGGTTGATAGGTAGCGAAAATTGGTAGCTATGCCCCTTGCGCAGCTTGTCGAGCGAGCCCCAATCGGCCGAGTCGTAAGAGATTGTCGGTACTTCGGTCTGTGCATCGATCTGGCAGAGTTGGTTGTCGATAAATATATTCATAACAATCTCGGTTTTAAGAGGTTTTCATAATGGTATCGATCCAACTGAACTGTACCGTAAGACGTGTGGGTGCATCCGTGCCATTCGTTACGTGCGACTTTGTTTCGACCTTTGCCTGACGCTTTCGGCCATCAACGATGACCCATACGGCGGGCGAAGAGAGGATCGACAGCACCGCCTCCATATCGCCCTTTGAGAGCACTCCCGAATCGAGCGTGAGCAGTGTTCGCTGCGAGGTGCAGAGGTGGTAATCGGTGCCATTTTCGGTACGCAGAAACTCCACTTCGCGGCGAGCTACACCCTCAAAAGTGTAGAGATCTGCCCCTCCGCGCGAGTTGGCCCACGCCACGCGATAGGACTCTTTTGCTCGCTTGACAACATCGTAATGGAGCGTAGTAACCTTGCCGTCGAGGGTCGAAATCTCGACATCGATCTGTTGCAGAGGTGCCGCGACGCGCTTTTGTAACGTGTCGAAATCGAGGATCAGCGAGACCATCAACTCGATCTCGGTGGTCGAAATCGTGTAGGGCGTAACAACTCCATTAACATCTATCAATGAGATGTTTGCAGCGAGCGTGCCGCTGGGTGATAGTACATACAGATCGTCGTTTTCGCCTGGGGCGATTGTGCGTTTTAAGGGGTTGTCGGAGAGCAGGGTGTTGGGTTTCGCGGGCGAGTGAGCAGGGGCGTTGAGGAGGGCGTGAAGGATCTCCGACTCGACATCGCCCACGCGGATATAACAGCTTATGACCGAGAATGCGACGGGTACGATGTAGGTCGCAGAGTTGGTCGTTACACCCAGTCCGAAGTGGCGGCGCAGATATGGCGCGATGTCGATCGAGCGACGATCAAGACCCGTCAGGCGCATCGTTCCGAAGTTCGTTCCATTTGCGGCATTGACGATTTCGACGGTCGTAACCACTTCGGGATCAAGGTCGTCGAGCGTAAATAACAACGGCTCGACAGCCGTCGAATAGGGGGCAGGTGAAGATGTGATTCTCATTGTGTTTTCGGTGGGTAATTAGTGGTGAAAATTAACAGAAGTAGTGCTCCGCTTTGAGCGCGAAGGTGAGAGTAAGTCCCAATTCGCCGTGATTGGTGATCTGGAATGCGGTCGGCACCATCTTGATCGAGTCGATGGCTACAATGCCCTTCTCGGTGTAGAGGTTGTGAAGAAAGACCAATGCATCGTCTTCGATCTTTGCCCAGACCGATTCGGGGTTGAGGACTGCGACGTGGTCGGCGGCGTGGAGCAGTCGGAGCGAGATTCGATACTCGATAAACCCCTCATTGACCCCCTCGGCGGCGACGGCGGTCGGGGTGTCGAGCCAAGCGGCGGGGTAGGTTCTGATCTTTGAGGCTGCGCTATGCACGTCGCCCGTTTCGAATGAGTAGCCCAACGGCGCGATGGCGGAGCGCAGGGCGGTGATAAGAGATGTTCTGTTCATTGTTGGAAAGTTGTCGATAAAGTGTTAAGATGTGTCGATAACCGATGATAACCCACCGCCAAAAATGAGAGATAAAAGGCGTAACGCGTTGAGCGACAATGCCGCGCGGTGGTTTAATATTTGAGTGTTGAAAAACCGTCCGATCGGATGTCGATAATCGGCGGTGTCGAATAGAAATGCTGGTGCAAATATAGGGTTTCGAAGGGGCGTTTGTCAAGAGGTGAGAGCCGAAATTCTCACAAATTGAAAATCTCTCGTGCCCCACAATGTTGAGAATGAACCCTCTACGCCGCCCCAAAAAATGCAAAAAAATTGCTACGAAACTCTAAAAATCCCATTTTCGACCCTTTTTTCGGGTGCAAAGGGTACCAAATTCCAAAATTTATATTAATTTAGCGGCGGATTATGGCCACGTGTGGTCGTAATCTGCGATGTCTAACCAAATGCTCAACAATATGGACGATGGCTATTCTGCGGAGAATTGCACTTACTTCCTACCTCGATACGGTGCCATTCGAGTATGGCATCAAGCACGCGCAAGAGTGGCGTGCCGAGTTGCTGTTGTCCTCACCCACCCGTAGTGCCGAGCTGATCGAGGAGGGTGCCGCCGACATCGCCCTTGTCCCCACTGCCACTGCCGACCGACTGCGCGGTGTGCGTATCCTTTCGGAATATTGCCTTGCGGCTAACGATCGACTCCTCACCGCACGTTTGGAGAGCGATGTGGCTTTGCAGCGCATCGAGCGTATCATCTACGATCCCGAATGGTTCATCACTCCCGAAATCCTTTCGCGTCTTTGCTCGCACCTGTGGCGTATCGCCCCGAAGTTGGTCGATCGTCGTACGTTGGACGCTGCGTGGCAGCCTGCCGAGTGCGATGCCGAGATTGTATGTGGCGATGAGGCCTTCACCGCTGCGCGTCGCCGTCGCTACGAATTCGATTTGGGTGAGGAGTGGCGACGTTCGACTCACGAGCCGTTGGTTTTGGGTGTGTGGGTTGTGCGTGCCGACGTAACACCTGAAGAGAGCGATGCCTTCGAGCGCGCGCTGACCTTCGGTATCGAACACACGTGGGAGGCTCTCGAAGAGTGCGGAATGGCTACGGCCGAGAGCTACCTGCAACTGACCGAGCGAGTTGATTATCTGTTTGATCAAGAGAAAGATAGGGCTTTGCGAAAACTTTGGCGCGAGGGTGTCAAGGTTGCTCCGCGAGCCAATCCCGGCTGAACGTCGTAAGGGTCGCCCGCGCGAGCGATCCGCGATAGTTTGGCGCATTGATTTACGCCCCTGAGTGGCTGCGGCCACCGACTACCAAAGTACGAATATTCTCAAAAAACAGGGAGCCAATGATTACGATTTATCTCAAACAATATAACAAGATTGTCCGCAACGCCGACATTCATCTGTTCGACGATCTGGGCTACGACGATATTCTGTGGATCGACCTGCTAAATCCTACGATTAAGGAGCAGAAGGCGATCGAGAATTTTATGGAACTTAACCTCCAAACGCGTCAGCAGGCCGAGGAGATCGAGTCAACTTCGAAATATTTCGAGACCGAGAATGCCATCTTCTCGAACTCGAACTTCTTCTTGAAGAGTGATGATACGTTTGCCGTCGAGCCCGTTTCGATGATCATCTCGGAGGGAGTTTTGATCTCGGTGCGCAGTGCCGAGTCGCGCACCGTACGCGAAGCCGAGAAGAAGTTGCAGATGAACTATCGCGCCTATCCGACGGGTTACCACCTGATGATCTCGATCTTGGAGGTGCGCATCGACTTCGATGCCGACCTTGTGGAGAGCATCTCAAAGCAGATTGCCCGTTTGAGCCGCGACCTGAATTCGGGTGAGGCGGTCGATAAGGAGGATCTGCGTCGCATTAACTCGTTGCAGGAGAGCACGATGTTGATCCGCGAGACGATCTTTGACCGCCAGCGCGTGTTGTCGGGTATCTTGCGTTCGGAGCGTTTCCCGAACGATATCTATCCGCGTCTGCAACTGATGATTAAGGACGTTAATTCATTGATTAACCACGCCGATTTCAGCTTTGAGCGTCTGGACTACTTGCAGGATACGGCGCTCGGTTTGATTAACCTCGACCAGAACAATATCACCAAGATCTTTACGATCGTATCGGTATTCTTCCTGCCTGCGACGTTGATCGCGAGCCTCTACGGTATGAACTTCAAGTATATGCCCGAATTGGAGTGGCGATATGGTTATTGGTTTGTGCTGGGTCTGATTTTGCTGATTTCGGGTGCAATTTTGAGCTACTTCAAATATAAGAAGTTGCTGTAACACACTGCTACTATATTTTTTACAAATAGGCCGCGCTCCGCTGTTGGGTGCGGTTTTTTTGTTTATTCAAAATTCAAGATTCAAAATTCAAAAAGCAGAATTCGGATTGTCGATTTCTTTGAGATCGACACACACTCGCGGGCTCGCCCTTCGGGCGACCGCCCCAGCCCGCGAGTGTGCGCTCTTATTTGCCTATTGCTCTTTCTCTTTCTTCTCTTTCTCTTTCTCTTTCTCTATCACCGTACTCTCCCTCTCTCTCCTTTCCTTCTCACACTCCCTCTCACACACTCTCTCTCCCTCTCTTTCGCCCATTCACCATCCCCCTCCTTTCCTCCCACACTCGCTATCCCTCCTCTCACCCTCTCTCATCTTCCCTCTCTTTTCACTCGCTCCTCTCCCACACCCCCCCCTCCCCTCCGTATTTCTGAAACAAATATTTGTTTCAATTTCAAGGAGGAGAAGGGTGGCAATTTTCGGAGGGAATAACCAATATTAAACAAAAAGCCACGCCCAAACGAGCGCGGCTTTTATCTGTTCGCAAAGTGTGTAACCTATTATCTCTTAACAAGTTTAACGACGTTCTCGACGTGGTAGGTGTGGGGGAACATATCGACCGGCTGAACACTCTCGACGCGATACATACCATCCATCAGTGCGATGTCGCGGGCCTGCGTTGCGGGGTTGCAACTCACATAGACAATTCGTTCGGGCGCAGCGCGCAGAATCACATCGATCACAGGCTCATCGACACCCGCACGCGGCGGATCGAGAATCACAACATCGGGGCGACCATTTGCCTCCACGAAGTCATCGCTCAACACCTTTTTCATATCGCCTGCATAGAAGACCGTATTGGTGATGCCGTTGATCTCCGAATTGACCTTTGCATCTTCAATCGCTTCGGGAACATACTCAATACCAACTACTTTCGCACAACGCGCTGCGCAGAAATTGGCAATCGTGCCCGTGCCCGTATAGAGGTCATAGAGCACCTCGCCTTCCTTCAAATCGGCTGCCTCGCGTGCTACCTTATAGAGCTCGTAAGCCTGCTCCGAATTGGTCTGATAGAACGATTTGGGACCCACCTTAAATCGCAAACCCTCCATCTGCTCGAAGATGTGTCCATTGCCGCGATAGGTGATAGCGTCGAGGTCGCCCGTCGAGTCGTTCAACTTCTCGTTGATCATATAGATCATCGAGGTAATCTCTGGGAACTTCGCGCAGAGGTGGTCGAGCAGCGCGGCGATACGCTCCTCGTCGCGGTAGGCGAAGATCACGATAACCATCACCTCGCCCGTCGAAGCGGTGCGGATGATCATATTGCGCATAAAGCCGCTATGCTCGCGCACGTTGTAGAATTCGTAGCCGTGCTCGATGCAGAAACGCTTGGTTTCAAGACGGATAGAGTTCGACGGTTCGTTCTGCAACCAACACTTCTCGATATCCAACACCTTGTCGAACATCGTCGGAATGTGGAAACCGAGCGCGGGTGATGCGTCGAGCTCGGCACCCGAAGCTACCTCCTCCTGTGTCAGCCAGCGGCGCGGCGTGAAGGTAAATTCGAGTTTATTGCGATAGAACTGCGTCTTTTTCGAACCCAAAATGGGGCTGATCGCGGGCAGTTCGATCTTGCCGATGCGGGTGAGCTGATCCTCGACCTGCGACTGTTTCAGACGGAGCTGCTCCTCGTAGGGGAGGTTCTGCCATTTGCAACCGCCACACACGCCGAAATGCTGGCAGAAGGGCTCGCAGCGCATCTCCGAAAATTTCTGATAGCGAACTACATAGCCCTCCATATAGCGGCGGCGTTTGTTGCGAATTTGAACATCAACCACATCGCCCGGAACGGTCATCGGAACAAAAACGACCTGGTCATTCCAGCGGCCGAGCGACTTGCCCTCGGCGGCCAGTGTTGTTATTTCGAGCCCCTCGATCAGGGGGTATAGGTGTCTTTTACGTGCCACGATAAATTTTGGTTTATTTTTACTTTTATTTTGGGCAAAGGTACGCAAAAAGCGGCAGATTGCAACGCCCTCACGCCCGCGCGTGTAAAATAATTTGCATCAACTATCTTGCATTAATCGCAAACTGCACTATATTTGCAAAAGGCTACAACCTAAAAAAGAGGAGAGAGTCTTGCATTTTTCTGCGGAATACTTTATCTTTGTAAAACATTTTTACGCGGAAAGTGTTAGTTGCTCTGAAAGCGAATCGCCAAATTCATTTTAGTACGAGCACACGCTTCTCTCCTTTCGTCATATTACCCAATGTAATTATGGCGTGGGTTGTTGCCTTTTTTCGTACTAAGGTTTTGGCGAACCTGCTTTCTGGAAATCGGCTATCAGCACCACGCTTTCTTTTTTATGTAGCTTCTTGAGGTGCGGAGGAGTATTAACTCAATCTTATTATTATGGTACTGAATGTTGATGCTATCACAGAATGGCTTTGCCATCTTTGGGCTAAATTATCTGATTTTTTTACAATGTGCACTGTAGATTTGAAATTTGTATATTATGAATTTGAAATGCTTGGTTTTGTTGTACACGGGATTATTTTTTTAATATTGTGTCTATTGCAACGATTATTTCGATCTACATTTTGCCTCTGGTTGATAGTCATTTATGGTCTATTATTATTAATACTATATTGGTCGAGCGGTGGTTTTTGGCCAGCATTAATTGCTCTTTGGCTAATGGGAGCAGCTGCGGGAAATATCTGTAGATGGGAATCTGAAATTAACACAAATAGTAATTCATCTAATAGTCAAAATTCGTATAGTATCGTTTCGCGCAATTTCGATACTACTAACTTGAATTCAATGTTGGAAAGAGTAGAATATGAACGCAGATGGACAGATTCAACATTTAACGATTCGGACTTTGTGAGAATTTACAACATAGATAGTTCTTACAAACGCCGTATTTTGGAAATGTTTGATGCTGTACTCAAATTTGGAGATAGAATGGTGGTTTGTCAAAGTTATGACAATGCAGGGAATAGGGCTGAAATGAAGTTTACAAATAATCGTTTTTACATTGAATACACTTCATTGCCTTGGCGAGAATATAGCGACGGTTCTATACTTCAGCAGAGTATCATTCGAGACGGCTCCTATGAACTAAAAGTATGTATTACTGACGCTGATAATGAACATAAATGTTGGTGGGAATACGATAATGGCAGTATTCATTATATAATTGATTGTGCTGGTATTCATTTCAAATAAAACCTATGATTAAAGAGCAAGAAGCGGTTCGTGTTGTGTCGTTGATGCTGACGTGGGCCTGCAATTTGGACTGTACATATTGTTTTGAACTTTTCAAACGCCATGACCGAGAGATGACGTTAGAGGTGGCAAAACGCGTTTTAACTGGGGAATTTTCGACTTTCACAGAGCGTGAAGAGTGTAAACAAGGCGGTTATTTGAAGATCGATTTTTTTGGCGGAGAACCTCTTTTGCGTTTTGATTTAATACGAGAAATTACAGAATGGGTCGAGGGTCTCAATCTGTCTTTTAGAATTATGTTGTCGGTTACATCAAACGGTACGTTGCTTGATGCCGAAAAACAACGATGGTTTGAACAGCATAAAGATCACATTCGCATCGTCTTGTCGGTAGATGGGTCAGAAGAAATTCAGCGAATTAATCGTGGAGAGTTGGCTGCCGACGCGCCAATCAGTTTCGTTCGTCGAGTATGGCCTGATTTGCATTTCAAATCGACTATTTCTCGCGCCGCTTTACCAACTTTGAGTAGTGATTTGATTTCATTGCTTGAATCAGGTCATAAGATTTCTCCCAATTTAGCTTCTGGTGAAGATTGGCAGGAGGGTGATGACGTAATCTATAAAAAAGAGTTAGAGCGCATAGCGGCTTGGCATTTAGCTCATCCCAATATAGAGCCAATGCGAATATTTATGCAACATTTTATTACGCTTATCGAGCCATTTTGTCAACAAACACCGAAGAAATACTGCGGAACGGGAACAACAATGGTTGCCTACGATTGGGATGGAACTCCTTATCCATGTCATTTGTTTGTGCCTATAACACACGGACGTGAGAATGCTAAAATGGATCTTGCAAAGATTAATTTCTTCGATGATGAGCGTTTTTTGGACGAAACGTGCAATGAGTGCAAATTGAAGCGAGTTTGCAAAACGTGTTATGGATTTAATTATCGTGATCGAGGAGATGTTCGCAAGCGCGATCGTCGAGTATGCCGAATGATGTTGGTTGAAGCGCAGGTTATTTCTGCCTTTCAGATTAACTATCTTATGACTTTGCGCAAAGAGCGTGAATTGAATAAATTTGAACTTGCGGCATTGCAAGGTGCTGTAAAGTGTTATGAACTTTTCCACGATTTCTCTTTTGCAGAAATATAAAATAATTGTTTAACTTAAAAAATTAAGACTATGAACGTTAATGAGTTGTTGCTTGCTGAGGCAAAATCTGTCTTGGAGGCAAATCGTGAGATGCTGATGGCGGATGAGCGTATTATGAGCATTGGTTGCTTTGGTTGCGGTCTCGGTTGCTCTGACACTGTCGGTGGTTGATCGAATGCAAAAAGCAATGAGGGTTAACCTCTAAAATACCCCCAAAAGTTTTGTCAAACTTTTGGGGGTATTTGATTACAAAAGCGGCAGTTTGCAACGCCCTTACGCCCGCGCGTGTAAAATAATGTATAAAAAAGGGCGGAGGATCACGAAAATTTGCTATTTTTGTATTTTGGAAAAGTATCGTTAAAACCGAAAAACAAAAAGTATAAACCTCAAAAAAGATATTGCAGACTATGATCGACATAGCACTCTTTTGCGTCAATCCCTTTCAGGAGAACACCTACGTGGTAACGGACAAGGCTACGGGCCGTTGCATAATCATCGACGCGGGTTGCAGCAACGAGCGCGAGACCTCGGCCGTGATCGACTACATTCGCTCGAATCGCCTTGAACCAGAGATGATTGTGGGTACTCACGGACATATCGACCACATTATGGGCGTGCAGACGCTCAAAGACGAGTTGGGAATTCCCTACGCATTGTCGAGCGACGATAAATTTTTGGTCGAGAGCGCGGCACAGCAGGCGGCGATGTTCGGCTTGAAGGTGCCCGTAACACCCACGATCGACATTGACCTGAAAGAGCGCGATGAGATCACCTTTGGCGAAACCGTGCTCCGAGTGATCCCCACCCCCGGTCATACCCCCGGCCACGTCTGCCTCTTCCACGAGGAGGGACGTATGCTCTTCACGGGCGACACGCTCTTCCGTGAGAGTATCGGTCGCACCGACCTGCCCGGTGGCGATTATTCGTGGATTATGCGTTCGATTTTGGATCGCATTGTGCCCCTCGGCGACGATGTTGTTTTCCACGCAGGACACGGTCCGTCGTCTGATATCGGCCACGAGGTACTCTACAACCCCTTCGTTGTAGAGGTGATGAACAACGAAATCAACTATCGCGGTTAATTGACTATGATGCGTCTGATACATAAAATTCTCTACCGTCTGCTCCCCCTTGAAGGCTATTTGCGAGTGGTGAGTGCGATGTTCTTTGTCTGGAAACGTTTAGGCATAGGTCGCTACGCCGAGGCGACCGAATATGTCTATCACCTGCCCAAATTGGTGGGCGAGGGTGCGACGGCAATCGACATCGGTGCCAATTTGGGTTACTACTCGCGCTACATTTCGCAGGCGATTGGCGAGGGAGGCCGACTCTATTCGGTCGAGCCCGTAGCTCCGATTCTCGGAGTGCTGCGCCACAACCTGCGCCACTGCCCGAATGTCGAGATTTTGCCCTATGCTTTGGGCGAGGAGGAGCGCGAGATTGTGATGTGCAACGATACGGCTCGCTATCAGGGTTATTTCGGTACGGGCCAAAATTTCGTGGGCGATGCCTCGACGGCCGAGGGCGAACAAGTGGGCGAACGCTTCCCCGCGCAGATGCGTCGCGGTAGCGAACTGTTCTCGAAACTGACCCGCCTGAATTTTATCAAGTGCGATATTGAGGGTTACGAAGTGGTGGTGATGAACGAACTGCGCCCGCTTTTGGAGCGTGTCCGCCCGACAGTACTGAGCGAAACGGGTGGCGAGAATCGCGCAAAGATTATTAAGTTGTTCCACTCGCTCGGCTATCGCGGCTTTACGCACGAAGAGGGCAAGGAGGTGCCCCTGTCGGCCGATAGCGAGAAGGATATTATTTGGAGAGCGAATTAATTTGAAATAATAAATCACGCTCTGCTGAGC
>JAZUPN010000043.1:0-6736 GCA_045605245.1 Alistipes sp.
TTCGGAGTAGTGATCGCCATATCGCTCGATATTCGAGGGCACCAATGCCTTCGACTGCGGCTCGAAATCCTCGCGCTCGTAGTGGTTGCCTTCGTTAATTACCTCCATCTGTTCCAATATTGTTTTTTGCAAATATAACGAAAATTCTTGAATCCTAAATTTTGAATCTTGAATTTTGAATTTTGAGCCCTGACTACCCTACCGTAACCTCAACCAAGTCCTCGCGACGCAGATACTTCTCGGCCAAGCGCAGCACATCTTCGGGCGTGCAACGGCGAATAGCCTCGACATACGCTCTATGGCGTGGTTATCGGTGCCGCACTGCACATTCTCGATCGTAACATCGACAATACCAAACGGGCCGTCCAAAATGCGCATCATCTCGCCCACCATAATATTCTTCACAAGAGCTAACTCCTGCTCCGAGATCAACTCCGTGCGCAGGCGTTCGATCTCGGTATAAATCTGATGCAGTGTATCTTCACGCGCCTCGGCAGCCACCTGTGTCGCAATGGCCAGATAGCCCGCGCGATCGAGATTTGCCAATGCCGCAAAAACGCCATATGTATAACCACGCTCCTCGCGCAAATTACGCATCAGACGCGAGCCGAAATATCCGCCCAATGCCGTCGCAACTACCTGCATACCAACATAATCGGGATGATTGCGCGTAAATAACATTCGACCCACGCGCACTGCCGACTGCACTGCGCCGGCATGTTCCAATCGCACGCTCGGAGTCTGCGCCGCATCGGGGAAGATCAACGGCGCACGATCGCCACTCTGCGGTAACTGCATACAGATATTTTCGATTGCCTTCAACGCCTCATCCGAGAGGTCGCCACTGCACACCACAAAGCAGTTATCGGCCGTATAGTGGCGACGATAGAAATCGACAACCTCATCGCGGCTCAATTCATCGTATGCCGACAGCGGAGCCGACACTCCGTAGGGGTGCTCCGCGCCGAACATCGCCGCCGCAAACGCCTCGCGCACACGCACATCAACCTTTCGTCGCTCGATCTCCAATCGCTGGCGACGCTTCATTCGATACGAATCGAACTCCTCCTGCGGAAAAGCGGGTCGGAGCAGAATCTCCTCGGCCGTTTGTAGTGTCGGCAGGAAGAATTTCGACAAGGCGCAGAAACTAACCACAACCACATCTCGATCGACCGCAATATCAAAATATGAGCCATAGAAATCGAGTTGCTCGGCAATCTGTCGCGCAGTGAAACGATCGCTACCCTCACTCAACAAATTTGCGGCTGCCGTAGCCGAGAAGAATCGGTCTTGATGCGACGATCCTGCACCAAAAACAAAGCTCAACCGAACGACTTGTTGGTCGTGATTTTCAAGCAGATACAGGCGCACACCATTATTCAGAGTCGTAAGGCGTGCAGTAGCCACATCGACACGTTCGGGAATACGGATCGCGGGACGGCGGGGAAAATTATTTCGTCTCATTTGCAGCTCGATAGATTAGGGTTGAACTTCGTTCGGGGGTGAATATTCGGCGGCACCCCTCTGCAATCTCCTCGGCCGTAATCGAGCGATAGATCGCCACCTCACCATTGATCAATTCAGGTGTGCCGAGCATCGAATAGTAGCCGAGATTCATCGCCTTGTTCATCACATTCAGCTCACCGAACAATACGCCCGCCTCAAATTTATTGCGCACCTTTTCAAGTTCGTACTCCTCAACGCGCTCATTTTGCAGGCGATGCAACTCGTCCCACAGAGCCGCCTCGGCATCTGCGACATCGACACCCGCAGCAACCTGACCCGTCATCACGAACATTCCTGCATCGACATCACCTGAAATATAAGCATTTACACTGCCAAACAGACGGCGATGGCGCACCAACGCATCATACAATCGTGCCGATTCGCCACCAGCCAACAGATCGCTGACCAGATCCAACAGATAGAAGTCGCGGCTCTGGCGGTCGCCCATCGGAAAGAGAATCGTAACCGCCGTAGCAGGCACATCGCGCTCCACCTCCAAACGGCGCGCCTCGGTCTGCTCCGGTTCAACGGGCAGAGTGTCAGCCACAAACGGCTCATCGGCGATACCTCCAAACCACTTCTCGGCCAATTCGAAGAATCGCTCCTCCGCCATATCACCCGAAAAACTCAAAATAGCATTCGAGGGGCGATAGTAACGGCGATAGAATCGCTCGGCCTCGTCGATAGTTGCCGCGGCAACGTGGTCGGGCGTAAGTCCGATCGTAGCCCAGCGATAGGGATGCACACGATAACGAAGTGAGCGCGCAAGCATCATCTGATCGCCATAGGGCTGATTCAAATATCGTTGATTATACTCCTCAATCACAACACGTTTCTCGGCCTCAAACTTACGACGCGAAAGGCGCAGTCCCGTCATTCGATCGCTTTCGAGCCAGAGAGCCGTCTCGACATTGGCCGTCGGGAGGGTGATGTAGAAGTCGGTATAATCGTTGTTGGTAAATGCATTATTTTCACCACACGCCATCTGTACGGGAGTATCGAAATCGGGAATGCGGCGCGTACCGCGAAACATCAGATGCTCAAACAGATGGGCAAAGCCCGTATGGTCGGGGTCCTCGTTTCGCGCACCAACGCAATAGAGCAAATTGATCGCCGCGAGCTTCGAATTTCGATCTCGATTTGCCGCTATTCGCAGACCATTTGCAAGGGTATGTAATTTGTAGTTGATCACGTTTGAAAATATATTTTATCAGCCACAAATGTAGCGAATATATTCCGAATAGTCGCACATCTGGTCAAGTGATGTAAAGAAGATTGTCCGATAATACCGCTTTTTTATAATATATGTAGGATTTTCGGATATTTTTCGTAAATTTGTACGATTTTTTTTCGCGCCGCAAAGGTCTATATGCGGCAACAATCTGACAGTCAGCCATAAAGGCGGCTGGTCGGAGAATACAGAGTGAAAGAGAGAGAAAAATAATAATAAAACGTAAACTAAAAATTTACACAGATGTCTGAGAAAAAATTTATCACGTGTGATGGTAACTATGCCGCTGCCCATATCGCCTATATGTTCAGCGAGGTGGCTGCTATCTACCCTATCACACCGTCATCAACGATGGCCGAATTGGTTGATGAGTGGGCGGCATCGGGTCGCAAAAATATCTTCGGTGAGACCGTAAAGGTCGTTGAGATGCAGTCGGAGGCTGGCGCAGCAGGCGCAGTACACGGCTCACTCCAAGCAGGTGCATTGACCAGCACATTCACAGCATCGCAGGGTCTGCTGCTGATGATTCCCAATATGTACAAAATCGCAGGCGAATTGCTCCCCGGCGTATTCCACGTTTCGGCTCGCGCATTGGCAGCACAGTCGCTGTCGATCTTCGGCGACCATCAGGACGTAATGGCTACCCGCCAGACTGGTTTCGCAATGTTGGCAACATCGTCGGTTCAGGAGGTTATGGATTTGGCAGGTGTGGCTCACATCGTTGCCATCAAATCGCGTATCCCCTTCCTGCACTTCTTCGACGGTTTCCGTACTTCGCACGAGATTCAGAAGATCGAGCTCATCGACGAGGCTCGTTTGACCTCGTTGCTCGATCGTGAGGCTCTGGCCGAGTTCCGCGCTCGCGCACTCAACCCTGAGCACCCCGTAACCCGCGGTACGGCACAGAATCCCGACATCTATTTCCAGACTCGTGAGGCTGCAAACCGTTTCTACGATGCAATTCCCGATATGGTTGCCGACACGATGAAGCAGATTTCGGAGATCACCGGTCGTGAGTACAAGCCCTTCACCTACTACGGTGCAGAGGATGCCGAGCAGGTTGTTGTTGCAATGGGTTCGGTTACCGAGACCTTGAAGAAGGTTGTCGATTACCTCAACAAGCAGGGCAAGAAGGTCGGTGTCATCACCGTTCATCTCTATCGTCCCTTCTCGGCGAAGTATATGTTCGACGTTATGCCCAAGAGCGTGAAGCGCGTTTGCGTACTCGACCGCACAAAGGAGCCGGGTGCAGCAGGCGAGCCCCTCTACCTCGATGTTAAGGATGCATTCTACAACTGCGAGAATCGCCCGATGATCATCGGTGGTCGCTACGGTCTGTCGTCGAAGGACACCACTCCCGCACAGATGTTGGCAGTTTATGAGAATCTGGCTGCTGCCGAGCCCAAGAATCAGTTCACCGTTGGTATCGTTGATGACGTAACGTTCACTTCGCTACCCGTTGGTGAGGAGATTTCACTGGCAAAGGAGGGTACCTTCGAGGCTCTGTTCTTCGGTCTGGGTGCAGATGGTACGGTAGGTGCTAACAAGAACTCGATCAAGATTATCGGTGGCTCGACCAACAAATATTGCCAGGCATACTTCTCGTACGACTCGAAGAAGTCGGGCGGTTACACCTCGTCGCACTTGCGCTTCGGTGATAACCCGATCACTTCGCCCTATCTGGTAACTACTCCCGATTTCGTAGCTTGCCACGTTCCCTCGTATGTCGATAAGTATGACGTATTGAAGGGCTTGAAGAGGGGCGGCTCGTTCCTTCTGAACTCGGTGCACGATGCGGCAACCACTTGCGCAACACTGCCCGATGCAATGAAGGTATATTTGGCAAAGAACCAGATCAATTTCTATATCATCAACGCTACGAAGATCGCTGCCGAGTTGGGTCTTGGCAACCGCACCAATACCATTATGCAGAGTGCATTCTTCAAGATCGCAAACGTGATTCCGTTCGAGAAGGCCGTTGAGGAGATGAAGAAGGCAATTCTGAAATCGTACGGCAAGAAGGGCGAGGATATCGTCAATATGAACTACGCAGCAGTTGATGCAGGTGGCGCAGCAGTTGAGAAGGTCGAAGTTCCCGCCGAGTGGGCATCGATCGAGGTGAAGGAGGCAGAGGTTAAGACCGACGCTTCGCGCCCCGAATTCGTTCAGAAGGTGGTTGATCCGATCAACGCTTTGAAGGGCGACTTGCTGCCCGTGAGCGCGTTCCTCGGTCGTGAGGATGGTACTTGGGACAATGGTACGGCCGCTTACGAGAAGCGCGGTATCGCTGTGAATGTTCCCGAATGGCAGGTTGATAACTGTATTCAGTGTAACCAGTGTGCATACGTCTGCCCGCACGCTGCAATCCGTCCCTTCCTCGCTACCGAAGAGGAGGCTGCCGCAGCTCCCGAAGGCACAACCTTCAAGCAGGGTCTGGGCGAGACGAAGGCTTACAAGTTCCGTATTCAGGTTAGCCCGCTCGATTGTACGGGTTGCAACAACTGCGTTGATGTATGCCCCGCAAAGACCAAGGCTCTTGTTCTGAAACCGCTCGATAGCCAGATGAATCAGGCCGAGAAGTGGGATTATATGACCAAGAAGGTTGGCTACAAGAAGGTTGTTGATACCACCAAGAATGTTAAGAACAGCCAGTTTGTACAGCCTCTGTTCGAGTTCTCTGGCGCGTGTGCAGGTTGCGGTGAGACTCCCTATATCAAGACAATCACCCAGCTCTTTGGCGACAAGATGATGGTTGCTAACGCTACGGGTTGTACCTCGATCTATTCGGGTTCGGCTCCCTCGACCCCCTACTGCACCAACGAGAAGGGTCACGGTCCCGCTTGGGCAAACTCGCTCTTTGAAGACAATGCCGAGTTCGGTTTGGGTATGCACGTGGGCGCAGAGAAGTTGCGCGACAAGGTTGAGGCCAAGATGCGCGAGATGATGGCCGAGTGCGACTGCTGCTCGGAGGAGTTGAAGGCTGCAATGCAGGAGTGGATCGACTCGCGTTACTCGACCGCAAAGAGTGCCGAGGCAAGCGAGAAGCTCGTTCCGATGTTGGAGGCTTGCGGCTGCGAGGGTTGCAAGGAGTTGCTCTCGATGAAGGACTACTTGAAGAAGAAGTCGCAGTGGATCATCGGTGGCGACGGTTGGGGCTACGACATCGGTTTCGGTGGCGTGGATCACGTGTTGGCATCGGGTATGGATGTAAATATTCTGATCGTTGATACCGAGGTTTACTCGAATACGGGTGGTCAATCGTCGAAATCGACTCCCGTTGGTGCTGTTGCAAAGTTCGCATCTAGCGGTAAGCGTATCCGTAAGAAGGATATCGGCGCAATCGCAATGACCTACGGTTATGTATATGTAGCACAGGTTTCGATCGGCGCATCGCAGGCACAGTTGCTCAACGTATTGAAGGAGGCAGAGGCTTACAACGGTCCGTCGCTGATCATCGCCTACGCTCCCTGTATCAACCACGGTATCAAGGGCGGTATGACCCGCACCCAGACCGTTGGTAAGCAGGCTGTTGAGTGCGGTTACTGGCACTTGTGGCACTTCAATCCCGATTTGGAGAAGGCGGGCAAGAATCCGTTCGTATATGACTCGAAGGAGCCCGACTGGTCGAAATTCCAGGACTTCTTGATGAAGGAGGTGCGTTACACGTCGCTCAAAAAGGCGTTCCCCGCAGAGGCTGACGAGCTCTTTGCAGCAGCCGAGGAGAATGCAAAATGGCGTTACGCAACCTACCAGCGAATGGCCAAGATGGAGTACTAAAATTCGGGCTATCCCGATAACTCAAACAGAGGCCAAGCTGCATAAGTAGTTTGGCCTCTGCTTTTACAATCAATCGAAAGATCGATCATAACTCAAAACAAAAACGATGACAATGAAAAAATTTCTTTTTGCTATGGTTGCAATGGTAACCTTCGTGGCTTGCGCAGAGAAGGCGCAGACCACACTCGAAAATACTGAATGGAAGTTGATCGAATTAAAGGG
>JAZUPN010000044.1:0-58756 GCA_045605245.1 Alistipes sp.
GACCACTCCGAGCTACGATATGGAGCACCCCGTCGATGCGACCTATCCGACCGACCACATCACCCGCGAGAAGGTCGAGGCGGCATTCACGGAGCTGTGTGGCGCGCGTTTGCAGACCCCGCCCGTCTATTCGGCAAAGAAGATCGACGGCCGCCGCGCATACGAGTATGCCCGCGAGGGTGCCGTAGCCGAGACCGAGACCAAAATGCGTCAGGCTCTGATCAATATCTACGAGATGGAGCTCTTGGAGTACGATATGCCGCGCATCAAGATTCGTGTTCGTTGCAGCAAGGGCACCTATATCCGTTCGATTGCGATGGAGTTGGGCGAAAAACTCGAAAGCGGAGCCTACCTGACCTCGCTGTGTCGCACGCGAAGTGGCGGTTTTACCCTCGCTTTGGCACAAAATCTCGAAAAAATATTGGAAAATCTCTAATCGAGTGAAACAAAATCGAATCGTTTACGTATTGTTTATATTAATGCGCTGTCTTTTGCAGCAGATAAACTAACAGATACGATATGAAACTTTCGCAGTACGGCTACTCATTTTCGCCCGAAATGTTGGCAAAGTACCCGACCGACAACCGCGACGACTCGCGCCTGATGGTCATCAACCGCGCCAAAGGCACGATCGAACACAAAACTTTCAAAGATGTAATCGACTACTTCGACTCCGATGACATCTTCATCTTCAACAATACCAAAGTATTCCCCGCTCGCCTCTACGGCAACAAGGAGAAGACCGGCGCAGAGATCGAGATCTTCCTGTTGCGTGAATTGAACCGCGAGCAGCGTCTGTGGGACGTTCTGGTCGATCCTGCACGCAAAATCCGTATCGGTAACAAACTCTATTTCGGTGATGACGACCTGCTGGTTGCCGAGGTGATCGACAACACCACCTCGCGTGGCCGCACGTTGCGTTTCCTCTTCGATGGCGACTACGACGAGTTCAAGAAGGTCCTCTATGCTATGGGCGAGACACCGCTGCCCCGCTGGGTGCGCGAGAAGGTCGAGGAGATCGACGAGGAGCGTTACCAGACAATCTTCGCAAAGCACGAGGGCGCAGTGGCAGCTCCCACCGCAGGTCTGCACTTCTCGAAGCACCTCTTGAAGCGTATGGAGATCAAGGGTATCAATTCGACCGAGATCACCCTGCACGTGGGCTTGGGTAACTTCCGCACGGTCGATGTCGAGGACCTCACAAAGCATAAGATGGATTCGGAGCAGATCATCGTTACGTCGGAGGCTGCCGAGGCTGTCAATAAGACCAAGGAGAATGGCCATCGCGTTGTGGCTGTGGGTACTACCGTTATGCGTACCATCGAGAGCACCGTTTCGACCAACGGAATGTTGAAGCCCTACGACGGCTGGACCAACAAGTTCATCTTTGCCCCGTATGACTTTACGGTTGCCGATGCGATGATCTCGAATTTCCACCTTCCCTACTCGACCCAGCTGATGATGGTAGCGGCATTCGGCGGCTACGATCTGGTGATGGAGGCCTACCGCGTGGCGAAGGAAGAGGGCTATCGTTTTGGCACTTACGGCGACGCAATGCTGATTCTATAAAAATTTTTTCGTATCTTTGCAGAATGAGAAAAAAATAGAGTGATGGGTAAAAACAGAATTCTATACGTTTGTCAAGAGATAAAGCCCTATCTGCCAGAGTCGGATATGGCAAATCTCTGTCGCACGCTGTCGCAGGCGATGCAGGAGCGCGGAAACGAAATCCGCACCTTTATGCCCCGCTACGGCTGCATCAATGAGTATCGCAATCAACTGCACGAGGTTATCCGTCTGTCGGGTATGAACCTCATTATCAACGATAACGACCACCAGCTGATTATCAAGGTGGCTTCGATTCCGTCGGCACGAGTGCAGATCTACTTTATCGACAACGATGATTGCTTCTCGCGTAAGGCGGTGCTGGTCGATGAGGAGGGCAAGGCATTCGAGGATAACGACGAGCGCGCGATCTTCTTCGCTCGTGGCGTACTCGAAACGGTCAAGAAGTTGCGCTGGGAGCCTTCGATCGTTCATTGCCACGGCTGGTTTTCGAGCATCGTGCCGATCTATCTGCGCGAAGTATTCTCGGATGACCCGATTTTCAAGGATGTCAAGATCGTAGCGTCGATCTATGACGAGGGTTTTGAGGGAGAATTGGATGCAGAGATGCGCCACAAAATCGAAAATGAGGGCGTTGATTGCAAAAAATTGGAAATTATTGAGCATCCCTCATACCAAAATCTGATGAAACTCGTTATTGATTATGCCGACGGTATAATCGTCGAGACTCCTGAATTGGACTCGGAGATCGCTGACTACTTGGCAGCAAGCGGTAAGCGAGTGCTTGAATATCAGGATAAAACAACGACCGAATACTTGGACAATTATCAGAAATTCTATGATGAATTGCTATAAAAAGTTTTTCCGCCGATTCGCTTCGGTGGCTCTGTCAGCAATCGCCTCGATTGCAATCTTCTCGGCTTGTACCGAGGTTAATGATGCGTTGGGCGAGAATCTGATCCCCGAAAACCAGCGAATGAAGATCCTTATCGACACGCTGGGTAACCTCAAAACCTACAACACACAGACCGATTCGCTCCAATCGACAATCGTCGGTTCGAGTTATGCCTATATCGGTCAGTTGCAGAATGATACCTTCGGTCTGCGTCGTTGCTCGTTCATCGGTCAGATGTTGCCGACGGGACTCCCCTATACCGAGGGTTTCGGTCTGGATCCCATTCTGGACTCGGTGCTGTTCACCTACTCGATTACGGACTACAAGGGCGACACCACCGCAGCGCAGAAATTCATTGTCTATGAGGTAAATAAGGATTTTATTCCCGAAGATACGACCTTCTACATCAACTTCGATGCCGAGGGTTATATCAATCCCGAACCGCTCTTTACCTTCGAGATCACCTCGCCGACAAAGACCGCATCGCGTGTGGATATGACCGCGAAGGGCCGCGAGTATATCAATCGACTGCTGAATACCGATACCACAACCTACTACAACGATACGTTGTGGATCAATAAGTTCAAGGGCCTTTATGTTGTTCCGGAGCAGAGCGACCGCCTCTCGAAGGTGATCTATCGCACCGAGACCTCTTATACCGGTCTGCAACTCTGGATGCGCGACCACGACTCGATCGACCACGACCTTATCTACGATACCATCTCGGCTTCGTATGCCTTCTATGCAACCAAAGCAAAGGTCGGCAATGTGGCTGCAAACTTGGTTTCGCACGACTACGAGGGCTCGATCGTGGGCACCTCTGCGGGGCTGAACGATACGTTGGCGAGCGATCCCACGCAGAAGGTTATCTACGTCGAGGGTATGGGTGGCGTGAATGGCTACTTGAAGATCACCGACGAGTTTATCGAGGAGCTCGCTGTGCTGGGCGACCCTGAAAAGAATGGCGGCTACGAGAATGTGTCGATCAATCAGGCTATGGTCTATATTCCGCTGACGGTCAATGTGGATGATCCCGCCGAGCGTCCTGCGGCTATTCCCTACCTCGATGCAGCTCCGGTACGTTTGGGTATGTATCTCGATATGAAGCAGATTATCGGTATCGATGACTACGACTACGTCTATGAGGAGTCGTTGTATGACAACTACGGTTCGGACTATCGTCTGCCCTTCGGTGGCGACCTGAATCGCTCGCGTGGCCGTTATGCGATGGACATCACGGTTTATACGCAGCGTCTGTGGAGCGAATATCGCAATGCCAATGGCGATCTGTCGCAGATCAAGGATCGCTCGATCTTCATTGCGCCGGCAATCAAGGAGCTATTTACACTCGGTCAGGCGGCCCTGCGAGGCGACGAGTCGGTGCAGGTGGTGCTTACCTATACACTAATGAGGTAAATCAACTGAAAGAGAGCAAGAAACGAGAGAAAAACAACCTAAGTGCGTACGCGACTTAGGTTTTCTCGTTTATAGAGAACAAACGAAATGAGGGGCGCGTATCAGTGGCGACAACGCTGAAAGCAACACCCCGATAGGAATAATATAGCGAAGAAGAGTAATGCAGGAAAATCTGGTAATCGTCGAGTCGCCTGCCAAGGCAAAGACGATTGAAAAATTTTTGGGTAAGGACTTTGTGGTCAAGTCGAGCTTCGGCCACATCCGCGATCTGGCAAAGAAGGATTTAGGTATCGACCTCGAAGGCGGTTTCAAGCCTATCTACGAGATTCCCGACGATAAGAAGAAGGTCGTAGCCGAGTTGAGCAAACTTTCGCGTAGTGTCAAAACCGTATGGTTGGCATCCGATGAGGACCGCGAGGGAGAGGCTATCGCTTGGCACCTCACAGAGGTTCTGGATCTGCCCGTCGAAACAACTAAACGAATTGTATTCCACGAAATTACAAAGAAAGCGATCCTCAACGCAATCGAGGAGCCGCGAACAGTCAATATGGATCTGGTCAATGCGCAGCAGGCTCGCCGCGTATTGGACCGTTTGGTGGGCTTCGAGCTCTCGCCCGTGCTCTGGAAGAAGGTTAAGCCGAGTCTGTCGGCAGGCCGCGTGCAGAGCGTAGCGGTGCGACTGCTTGTTGAGCGCGAACGCGAGATCATCGACTTCAAGCCGACCGACTATTTCCGTGTTGTGGCTCTCTTCTCGACGGCAGGCGATGAATCGACGCAGTTCCGCGCCGAGTTGAACCGCCGCTTCGAGAAGCGCGAGGAGGCTGTGGCATTCCTCGAAAGCTGCAAGGGGGCACGTTTCTCGGTCGTGAAGAGCGAGGAGAAGCCTTCGCAGCGCGTTCCCGCACCCCCATTCACCACCTCGACCTTGCAGCAGGAGGCAGGTCGTAAGTTGGGTATGTCGGTATCGCAGACAATGTCGCTCGCACAGCGTCTGTATGAGCAGGGTTTGATTACCTATATGCGTACCGACTCGGTCAATCTGTCGGGTCAGGCTCTGGCGCAGACCAAGGAGGAGGTCATCAAACTCTTTGGCGAGAAGTATCACCAGATTCGCAACTATAAGACCAAAACCAAAGGCGCACAGGAGGCTCACGAGGCTATCCGCCCCTCATATTTGGAGCGCACGACGATTGATGGCAATGCTGCCGAGAAACGCCTCTATGAGTTGATTTGGAAGCGTACCGTTGCCTCGCAGATGGTGGCTGCCGAGATCGACCGCACGATCGTTACGATCGATATGAACGATGGCGAGGCGCAGTTCGTCGCTACGGGTGAGGTGATCCGTTTTGACGGTTTCTTGAAACTCTACTCGGAATCGACCGACGACGATCAGACGGCCGACGCAACGCAGGGTATGCTGCCCGCGCTGTCGGTAGGTCAGCAGCTCGATGTGCAGACAATCACCGCTACGCAGCGTTTCACGCAGGCACCCACACGCTACAACGAGGCACTGCTCGTGAAGCGTTTGGAGGAGTTGGGTATCGGTCGTCCTTCGACCTATGCGCCGACCATTACGACGATCATCAATCGCGGCTATGTCGTAAAGCAGAATAAGGAGGGCGTTAAGCGTTCGTACGAGCAGCTGACGCTCGATGGCAATCGCATCAAGAGCAAGATGCACTCGGAGAATATCGGTAAGGAGAAGAGCCGTCTGGCTCCGACCGATATCGGTATGGTTGTGAATGACTATTTGGAGAGTTCGTTCCCGACCATTATGGACTACAACTTCACGGCAAGTGTCGAGAAGCAGTTCGACGAGATCGCCGAGGGCGAGACCGAATGGACAAAGATGATCGGCGAGTTCTACTCGGACTTCCACCCGACAGTTGAGCAGGCACTCGAAACCCAATCGACCAAGACCAATCAGGTGCGTGTGCTGGGCATTGATCCCGTATCGGGCAAGGAGGTTTCGGCACGTATCGGCCGTTATGGCCCGATGGTGCAGATTGGCGGCAACGATGGCGAGAAGGCCCGTTTCGCAGGTCTGAAAGCGGGTCAGTTGATCGCATCGATCACCTTGGAGGAGGCGTTGGAGCTCTTCTCGTTGCCGCGCGAGCTGGGTGAACTGAATGGCGACCAGCTGGTTGTCGGTCTGGGTAAGTTCGGTCCCTATCTGCGTAACAACAATCGCTTCACCTCGCTGCCGAAGGGTGAGGATCCCTATACGATCAACTACGAGCGTGCCGTTGAGCTTGTCTTGGCGCACGAGAAGCAGATGGCCTCGGCAAATACCCCCGTCAAGAGCTTTGCCGAGGATGCCGAACTGCTGATTAAGAATGGTCGCTATGGCGTCTATATCGCCTACAAGGGCAAGAACTATCGAATCCCGAAGGGCCGCAAGGTTGAGGATTTGAGCTATGAGGATTGTCTTAAAATTATAGACGGAAGCAAGAAATAGTTGTTTCGGTCAAAATTTTTCGCTATCTTGCGGAGCGTTTTCCACCTTTTCGAGGGTCGAACAACGCTCCGCAAGTGCATTTATGACAAGTTATTAATACAAAATAAAACAAACTACTTACTATGAAAAAACTTATTTTCAGTGTGCTGTTCGTAGCGTTGGCATTTGGCGCACAGGCACAGCGCAAGGGTGAGGCTCCGAAGGCAGAGGGCTACAAGATCACCGATAAGGATTGTGTCGAGGCAACCTCGATCAAGGATCAGAGCCGTAGTGGTACCTGTTGGAGCTTCTCTGGTACGGCATTCCTCGAAAGCGAAATCTTGAAGAAGGGCGGTGAGGTAGTCGATCTGTCGGAGATGTGGATCGTACGCCACTGCTACGAGCAGAAGGCCGAGAAGTTTGTTCGTATGCACGGCAAGCTCAACTTCGGTCAGGGCGGTGCAACGCACGATGTGATGAACGCAATCGAGGAGTTCGGTATCGTTCCCGAAGAGGTTTATCGCGGTCTGAACTACGGTAGCGAGAAGCACAACCACTATGAGGTTGATGCTCTGTTGCTTGGCTACTTGCAGGGTGTGATCAAGCAGAAGACCCTCTCGCCTGCGTGGAAGGATGGTTTCAACGCAATCCTCGATGTATATTTCGGCCCGAAGGTTGAGAAGTTCACCTACAACGGCAAGGAATATACTCCCAAATCGTTCGCCGAGTCGCTGCCCGTCGATATGTCGGACTACATCTCGTTCACCTCGTTCACGCATCACCCCTTCTATACACAGTTTGCTATCGCTGTGCCCGACAACTGGGCTTGGGGTCTGTCGTACAACGTTCCCATCGATGAGCTGATGGAGATTATGGATGCGTCGCTCGATGCAGGCCACTCGATCTATTGGGCTACCGACGTGAGCGAGAAGGGTTTCAGCCGCCAGCTGGCTCTGGGTGTTGTACCGACCGTTAAGTTGGAGAACTTGGAGGGCACCGAGGCCGAGCGTTGGGGTAAGATGACTCCGCAGGAGCGCGACGCTGCGCTGTACAGCTTCTCGAAGCCCACTGCCGAACTCGAAATCGACCAGCAGATGCGCCAGGTGGCTTACGACAACTATGAGACCACCGACGACCACGGTATGCAGATCGTAGGTCGCGCCGAGGATCAGATCGGTAACAAGTACTTCAAGGTGAAGAACTCGTGGGGCGAGGTAGGTCCTTACAAGGGTTACTACTACTTCTCGTACCCCTTCGCGGCTTACAAGACGATGAACATCGTTGTAAATAAGAACGTCGTTCCCGCTAAGATTCGCAAGGCTTGCGGTATCGAGTAACGACTGCGAATTTAGAATTATAGCCTCGCTCAAAAAGCGAGGCTTTTTTGTTTATACTTATTTAATAATAAAAGAAGAATTCGCAGGACAAGCGGTGCGCACACTCGCGGGCTGGGGCGGGCGCCCGAAGGGCGAGCCCGCGAGTGTGTGTCGATTTCGCAGAAATCGCCAACAGTAATTCAAAATTATACCTATGCTTTAATAAAAACGAAAAAAGCCACCCCATTTCGGAGTGGCTTAATTCTGCATTTTGAATTGCAAATAGCAAAGGCCTATCGCGCCATAAATGCCTCGATCTCCTCGACCGTTACGGGGATCTTCTTGCTGCCGATAATGCGGCAACCGCCCTCGGTAACGAGCAGATCATCTTCGATACGGATACCGCCGAAGTCGCGGTAGCTCTCCAAGCGATCGTAATTGACAATGCCCGAATAGAGACCCTCGGCGCGGCACTTGTCGATCAGCGCGGGGATGAAGTAGATACCCGGCTCGTCGCTCAACACCGTACCCTTGCGCAGTCGCCACGTCGCGCGATGCAGACACGTCGCCGACTGTGCAGCGCGCTCGGCCACCTGCGTATAGTCGAAACTACGCTCGCCGATGTTCTCGCAATCGTGCACATCCAGACCGATTCCGTGTCCCAAACCGTGGGGCATAAACATCGTCATTGCGCCCGCCTCGACAGCATCCTCGGCCGAGCCGTTGATCAGACCGATCGAGCGAAGTCCCTCTGCCAGCGAGAGATAGGCTGCGCGATGCACCTCGGTCATATACATCATATCGGGGCGTACGATCTTCGCCACGTGGTCGTGAGCCGCCAGCACGATCTCATAAATCTCGCGCTGTTTCTGTGTGAATTTACCGCTTACGGGGTAGGTTCGCGTGTGGTCCGAGATGTAGTTCATCAGGTTCTCGCCACCGCAATCAACCAACAACAGGCGACCATTTTCGAGCACGCCCTCCGAGTTGAGGTTGTGCAACGTCTCACCGTGCTGCGACACGATCGGCGGAAACGAAACACCCAGACCCATCGACTTCGAAATACCCTCGATCTTACCCGCAATTTCGCGCTCGATAACGCCCTCGCGGCACATCTTCATCGCGGCCGTATGCATCTCATAACCAATCAGAAAGGCATTCTCCAACTGCTCGATCTCCTCGTCGCTCTTCACCTCGCGCATCTCGGCTACGGCAAACATCAAATCGATCGACTTGTGCTCGTGCAGCATCTCGATACCCAGACCGAGCAACGACGAAATCAACATCTTCGACTCGCCACGATAGGGGGGCAGGTAATGCACGCGACGATTCAACGACACCGCTTTACGCATCGCAGGAGCAAGCTCCGCCAAAGGTGCGGTCTTCGTTACGCCCACCTGCGCACCAAGCTCTGCAACAGCGGGTTGCGGGCCTGTCCAGATGATATCTTCAACCGTAAAATCGTCGCCATAGAGCGTCGCCTCGCCCGTCTCGGCATCGATAACGCCCACCATCGAGGGCATATTCAGACCGAAAAAGTAGAGGAACGTCGAATCCTGACGGAAATAATAAGCGTTGTTGGGATAGTTGTTCGGCGAGGGCATATTGCCCGGAAGCAAGATCACTCCCTTGCCGATTCTGCGGCAGAGCTCTGCGCGACGTGCCGCATAAGTGTTTGCGCTGAACATAGTTGTGGTTCTTTATAAAAGTTATACGTTTAATTCTCGTTTTGTTATGCCTTGATCTCGAAGCTCCGCCGCCGTGGGCGAATGTACGATGATCAAAGTTCCTAACTATATTTATTACGCACGCGGTGGCGTGGGGCGGCGCGATTTTTAATCGCGGGCGCCACCGCGTGTGTCGATTTCAAAGAAATCGCCAATTCTTTCTCAAAACTGCCGTTTATCTCAAACTCAAAACCCAATTTTGAATCTCACCCTCTTACTCCGCCTCGACAAACTTATACATCTTGTCGCCGCGGCGCACTTCGCGTTCGGTTTTGACCGAGCAGAAGACACCCTGCAATGCTACATCGGCCTCGCGTTCAGCCACATAGGGTACTACATCGTGCTGCTCGACCACGCCCGTCTTTTCGCCCAGGAAGAAGACCGTACTGCCGCGTTCGAGGGGCGAGGCCTCAACCAAAATCTCCGCAACCGAGATACGCTTGAAGAAGTTGGTAACCTTACCCACAAAGACCTTGCGGCGTGTTGCCGACGAGCCGTAACGCTCGCTATGCTCGGCGGCGGGCTTACCCAAATAGTAGCCGCCCCAGAAGCCGCGATTGAAGACCTCGGCCAGCTGTTCGCGCAACTGCGCTGCCGCCTCGGGGGTATATTCGCCCGCCTCGATCATACGCAGTGCGCGGTCGTAGCACTCCACAACACGCTTGACATATTCGCCACCACGCGCACGACCCTCGATCTTCAACACACGCACACCCGACTCGATAAATTTATCGAGGAAATCGATCGTGCAAAGGTCCTTCGGTGAGAGTATCCATTGACCCTCGGTATCGAGTTGAGCACCCGTTTCGCGGTCGGTGAGCGTGTAGCTACGGCGGCAAATCTGTCGGCAGGCACCGCGATTGGCCGAGCAACCCGTCTCGTGCAGACTCAAATAGCACTTGCCCGAAACGGCCATACACAACGCGCCGTGAGCAAACATTTCGATACGTATCTTCTCGCCCGACGGGCCGCAGATATTGCGCTCCTCGATGGCGCGGTGGATCGAAGCTACCTGCTCCAATGACAACTCACGCGCCAACACCGTAACATCGGCCCACTGGGCATAGAACTCCAAAGCCTCGCTGTTCGAGATGTTGAGCTGTGTCGAGAGGTGGATCTCCACGCCGCGCTGACGGGCATAGAGAATCACCGACTGATCGGCCGCGATGATGGCATCGACCTTTGCCTTTGCGGCGCGATCGACTACGGCGTGCATCTGCTCGATCTCGTTATCGTAGATGATCGTATTGACCGTCAAGTAGGCCTTTACGCCCGCCTTGTGAGCAATTTTGACGATCTCGTCGAGGTCATCGAGTGTGAAATTGGCCGCCGACGCAGCACGCATATTGAGCGCACCCACGCCAAAATAGACCGAATCGGCACCCGCCTTGATCGCCGCCAGCAAAGACTCATACGAGCCAGCCGGAGCCATTATTTCGATATCTGAACGTTTAATCATAAAAATTTTCCTTACTTCTTTCTCCCCACCAAACTCTGGGCAAATTCGCGTATCTGTGCCGTACGCTCCGCAGGCACACTCAACGCATCGAGAGCCGACAGAGCGCGGTCGAAATGGAGTTTGATGCGCTCCTCGGTCTGACGACGAACATCGACCTTATCGAAGAGTTCGCGGGCGCGTGCAATCTTCTGCTCGGCCGACAGAGCCGCGTTCTGGTGCAGCGACTGCAACTCGCAACGCTCCTCGCCATCCAAACCATTGAGTGCCGTAATCATCAGGAAGGTCTTTTTGCCTTCGAGAATATCGCCACCGATAGCCTTGCCGAGCTGTGCCTCGGTGCCGTAGCTGTCGAGCAGGTCATCCTGCAATTGGAACGCCAAGCCCAACTCGTCGGCAAAGCGCGTGATATGTTCCAAATCCTCCGCCGAAGCACCGCCGACAATCGCACCGATACGCGCCGCGCCTGAAAGCAGAACGGCCGTTTTCAGGTCGATCATACGGATATACTCCTCGATCGACACATCGGTACGTCCCTCGAAATCCATATCGTACTGCTGACCCTCGAAGACCTTCATCGCGGTCGAGTTGAAGACCTCGAAAATCTGCGACAGAAGGTGTGCGGGAGCCTTTTCGAGCAGGCGGTACGAATAGACGATCATCGCATCGCCCGAAAGGATTGCAACGTTCTGGTTCCACTTGCGGAATACCGACGGCTTACCGCGACGAATCGGGGCATTATCCATAATATCGTCGTGCAACAGCGTGAAGTTATGGAAGAACTCGACAGCCGCCGCGCAGGGCATAGCCGCTTCGGGCTCATCGCCAAAGATGCCGCACGCGAGCAGCGTCAGCATCGGGCGCAGACGTTTGCCACCCTCCTCCATCGAGTAGATGATGGGGGCATAGAGCTGTGCGGGTTCGCCATTCAGTTCGGATTGAGCGAGGTATGCCTCGACATTGTGCAAAAGTTCGGTGAGTGATTTTTGTTTCATATTCGGCTTGAACATTGCATTATTTTATGCAAAGATAACCTCAAAAATCGAAAAATAATTGGTAGAGCCCAAAATTTGTACTACATTTGAAGATTAAAACAAGCAAAAACACAACAAAATTATCGCAATATGAAAAAATTGGCAATCGGTATCGATCTCGGTGGCACAAACACCGCCTTTGGTCTGGTCGATGAGAATGGCGATATCTTCGCCGAATCGGTCATTTCGACCGAAAGATATAAATATTTTTCGGACTACCCGATGTATATCGAAAAGCTGTGCGAGGCTATGCACGCGCTGTGCGATAGCGTTTCGTTCGAGTTCGAGCTGATCGGTATCGGTATCGGTGCTCCCAACGCCAACTACCACACCGGTCAGGTGGTTACCCCCGCCAACCTCTGGAAGTTCTCGCCCGATGAGCAGGATCCGCGCAATGAGCGTCGCATCTTTAATATTGCTGCCGACATCGCAGCAAAATTCGAGGGTGTGAATGTCGCTGTTACCAACGATGCCAACGCCGCTACGATCGGCGAGATGGTCTTCGGTAGCGCAAAGGGCGTGAAGGATTTCTTGATGGTAACCCTCGGCACGGGCCTTGGTAGTGGCTTCGTCGCAAATGGTGAGATGATCTACGGCCACGACGGCTTTGCAGGCGAGTTGGGCCATATCATCGTCGAGCGCGACGGTCGCGATTGCGGTTGCGGTCGCAAGGGCTGCTTGGAAACCTACGTTTCGGCAACGGGTATCAAGCGTACGGTATTTGAGTTGCTGGCAACAAACAACGCTCCCAGCGAGTTGCGCGATATCGCATTCAAGGATTTGGAGGCTGTGATGATCTCGACCGCCGCAAAGAATGGCGACCCCATCGCATTGGAGGCATTCCGCTATACGGGCGAGAAGCTCGGCCGCGCATTGGCTGATGTGGTGGCTCTGACCGCCCCGAAGTTGATTGTGCTGTTCGGCGGTCTGGCAAAGGCGGGCGATCTAATCTTCGAGCCTACCAAGAAGTATATGGAGGAGTCGATGTTGTTCCTTTGGAAGAACAAGGTCGATATCGTTCCGTCGAGCATTCAGGATAAGAACGTAGCGATTATGGGTGCTGCGGCTCTTATCTGGCAGCGCGAAGCCGAGGCATAAGCCACAAAAAACGTGTCCCGACGAGAGTATTGACCGCCCTGCGCGGCCGATACTCCGTTCGGAGTGTGGCTTGCGGCGCACGACGTGGCTCTTGGAACTACATCACAAACCCAGACTTAACCCCGAACTAAAACCCAAACTCAGACCCCAAACAGATTCTCTACACCCCAAACCTAAAAGTCGGTCGGCGTGATTCGAAAGATTTTACGATATGTAGCCTTCGTGGTGCTATTTACGGTTGTTTGCCTCTCGGCCGAGGTGAATAGCCGCAATCGTCGCTGTGCCGAGTTGCAGGAGGTTGAGAATGCCGTTTTGGCTGCCCAGAACGATCCGTTCGATATGCGTATGGCCGTCGAGGCCAACTCGAACTTCGTCGTTGTGCCTTTGGTGGCGCGTGTTTCGGGGGCGGTGGTGCGAACAATATCGGCTCGCATTCAAAGCGTAAATGACTCACTCTCCGAGGAGTATCGTCATAACGTAAATAGATCTACACATCATCTTAAAGCGGTCAACGAGGCCCGTCTGCTTCGTCTTTCTCCGTTGAGAATACGCACGAGATATATCTATTCTCTGCGGAGACTTGTGATTTAACTCACTGCACTTTACACCACAAATTTTTTAAGTTTCGTTTTCGGTCGGGCTTTTTCGGTCGAAAATGTCGGCATAGGCATTGCTATTGTTGCCGACCGTCGAAGAGTCCGATGCATTGAGTTATTTTACAATTTATCATTCAAAAACCGCTTTTATAAAATGGCAAAACATATCGACGAGGTGCTTTACAGCATCTCTCCTGACGCTATTGTTGCGCGTCGTTATAACCCTATTGTTGGAATTTTGATCACCGTTATCGCCGCTGTTGCGATGATCGGTGCAAACTATATCGAGCCCTTCGCATCGAACAGCGACCTCTATCAATACCTGATGATGGCTGGCTTTTTGGTGCTGGCTACGGGTGTTACGATGATCTGCTATTGGTTGTGGGGCGATTCGGTACGCCCTCACTACGCGCCTACAAACGAGAAACTTATTCGCCACGATATGACCTTCAATATCGCCGATGCACATCGCGTTGAGGCGTTGGTTGCTGCGGGCGATTTCAAGGCTCTCGATACGCTCCCTCGCAGCGCAGCGTCGGGTCTGATTGTGATTATCTATGCGACTGCAAGCGGCAAGTTTGCGATTGCGCAGACGTTGGAGTATGTTCCCCACGAATATCAGCCGATGAGTGATCCGCACCTCTTCGAGGAGGGCAAATTCACGAAGGCTGCAATTATGGAGTAGATAAAGCGCAACACATCAAGAGCCTATCCAATCATAACATTTAATAATTAAAAGGGGGAAGGAGCTGTCCGACCGCAGGGTCGCGACAGCTCCTTCTTATTTGTAGCAAAGTTGGGGCGGAAATATTTATTAACGAGCTATTTATTAATTAGCGAGGTCAGAAGCTCCTCCCATCGCTCACCGACCTTCTCGATCGAGTAGGCCTTGACCTTCTCGCGACAGTTGGCGGCAATCTTGCAACGCAACTCATTCTCGCTCATCAGTCGCGCGAGGGCAACGGCATATGTATCCAAATCGAACGGCTCGATCAGCACGCCACACTCCCACGAGGGCGAGAGTATCTCCGACACGCCGTCCGAGCAGGCAAAAGCCATCGGCACCACGCCCGCCTGCTGCGCCTCGGTCAGCACTAAACCCCAACCCTCGAAGGTCGAGGTAAGACACAGAATCGATGCCGTATTGTAATAGACGTGGGGCGTTGCCGTTGCTCCGCAGAACTCAACACGTTGCAACCCAAGACGTACAGCCTGCGCTTCGAGCTTCTCTCGCTCACGACCATCACCCACAATGCGCAATTGCCAATCGGGGAAACGACCCTCGACACGATGCCAAATGTCGAGCAGACGATCCACGCGCTTATCCTCATAGGACATTCGCCCGACATAGAGCACCTCGCGGCGTTTCTCGGTCGCATACGCGATCGGCGCAGGAGGTTGAGCGTTGTAGAGTGTAACCAAATGGTTATTGGTAGGCGAAAGTTGTAAGACCTTAATCATATGTTGAGTATAGGCCTCACAAAGTTGCGACATCACATCGCTGTTATTGTAGCTCATCTTATAAAGCCGAATCGTGCGGCGACGGAAAAAATCGCTCAAACGATAGCTCAACCAGCCGATGACGTGTCCCAAAATCGGCCACTTCGCCGTGCGCTCACGCATCTGACCGCAGATACGTATCTTCTTGATACACTGCCATAAAGGCATACCGTGATTACAGTAGATAATCGCAGCCTGCTGCTTGCGGCGCACGATGTCGAGTCGGCGCAGCCACAATCCCTGAACGACGATCACGTCGAATTGGTGTAGCTTGCTCATCTCAACGACGAAACGAGCCAACTGCTTGTGTGAAAGGCTGTTATAACAGAGGAAAGTTACATTTTCGTGGTCGCTCATCCACTTTGGCAGACGGTCGTCGAGTGTCTTTGCAATGATAAAGATGTTCCAGCCGCGCTCGACTAACCACGCAGTCAGGTCGATGGTAACCTTCTCGGCTCCACCATTCGGAAACGGACTACGATGTACGAATGCGATATTTTTCATCTTGTTTCTGCGACCATTTGTTCTATGCTGTACAACATCTCTGCCAATACAAAGATATACCGAATTTACCATATCACCAAACAAACAGACCAATCCACCCCCCTCCGCCCACGCTTTTGGGGGTTAAATTTTTCACTTGGAGGTTGATTGTTGAGGGGTGCGGTTAGCGGAATTTGCCGATTTCTTGGTGGGAGACGGCGAGGGTGGCG
Source organism: Alistipes sp. (assembly GCA_045605245.1). Taxonomy (GTDB): domain Bacteria; phylum Bacteroidota; class Bacteroidia; order Bacteroidales; family Rikenellaceae; genus Alistipes. The sequence continues at coordinate 15,755 of JAZUPN010000044.1, forward strand.
ACGCTGATGCGGGCATCGGGTGCCGCTTTCAGAATTGCATCGGCGCAGGCGCAAATTGTTGATCCTGTCGTAAATACATCATCAACCAACAGGATGTGTCGCCCTCGAAATACCTCGCCATTGCGCACGCTGAATGCTCCGAAAACATTATCCCAACGCTCCTTCTTGGGGCGATTGACCTGGCTGCGGCTATACGTGTGGCGGCGGAGCGAGTGGCAATCGATCTCGCGTCGCATCGCCTTGGCCACACCGTGAGCGATGTAGTCCGATTGGTTGTAGCCGCGTTGCAGACGGCGCAGGGGGTGTTGTGGAACGGGCACGATCAGGTCGATCTCGTCGAAACGCTTTGTACGTGCGAGGATCAGTCCCAGCCACTCGCCCAAAAGGAGGGCAGTGCGCCACGAGCCGCGAAATTTAATAGCGTGGATAAGGTATCGGAAACGGCTCTCCTCGATATAGAAAAAGAGCGCGGTGGCGTGTACAACGGGCATCAGACCCCACAATCGTTGCTCCATTGCATTCTCCTCACGCGCCTCGAAATTCGTGAGGGGCATATCGCTGCGGCACATATTGCAGATGAGTTTTTCGCCCGGTTGCAACTTCTCGCCGCAGACGGGGCAGACACTCGGAAAGAGGAGCGAAAGGAGGTCGCTCGCGGTGTGTTGCAGGCTCTGTTTCAGGCTATTGAGGATCGACATCGCAGAAGATATTGATTGTGTTCCACTCCTTGCGGCGGCGAATCGTTTCAATCTCTTTGCGAAGGAGTGCGCGGGCACGACTAAACGAGAGAGAGTTCTCGATCTTGATCATAAAACCGAGAATATAGACACCATTGATGCGATCGACGGGGGGCGATTGCGGGCCAAGCACACGCGAGCCGAAGACTTCGCGCAGTCGTTCGCCGAGTGTTCGTGCCGCCTCGCGCAAAGACGAGGGGTCGCGGTGGCGCATCGTTACGTTTATCAGATGAGCGTACGGAGGATAGTGAAACGCTTCACGATCACGCAGTTGCGAATTGACCATCGACAGATAATCATACTCCGCCGCCTGACGAATTACGGGGTGCATCGGCTGCGAAGTCTGCAAAATAACCTCCGCCTCGCGCTGGTTGTTGTTGCGCTCGGTGCGGTTTGCGATGTGGTTCTCGGTGCGGCCATCATTTCGGCCTTCGGCGCGGCTCATTTTGCGACGACCTGCGCGACCTGCAACCTGCGTAATGAGTTGAAATGCTCGCTCCGAAGCGCGAAAATCGGGATAGTTCAGCAGGTTGTCGGCATTGAGAATTCCCACCACACGTACCTGCGAGAAGTCGAACCCCTTGGTAATCATCTGCGTTCCGATGAGAATGTCGGTCGCGCCACTTTCGAAACGGCGTATTATCTGATTATAAGCTGTTTGCGAAGTTGCACTGTCGCGGTCAAGGCGATCGATGCGAGCCTGCGGAAAGATCTTCGCCAGCTCCTCTTCGACCTTCTCGGTGCCAAATCCGCGCAGGGTAACATCGGCCACGTGGCACGAGGGACAGTGGTTGGGCATCGACTGATGATAACCGCAATAGTGGCAACGCAGCGAGTTGTCCTGTCGGTGGTAGGTCAGCGCGACGTTGCAGTGCGGACACTCGATGACGCGACCACACTCCGTACATTCGACATAGGGCGAAAATCCGCGTCGGTTTTGGAACAGCATAGCCTGACTACCCTCGGCGAGCGTGTCGGTCAGGCGGTCGAGCAGAGCCTTGTTGAAGTGGGCGTGTCGCTCGCCACGCTTGGCTGCGCGGAGGGTATCCGAAACGATTATGCGGGGCATTGTCGCACCGCCATAACGCTCTGTGAGAGAGGTGTATCCATACTTGCCGCGATGGGCATTCATAAAACTTTCGATCGAAGGGGTCGCACTACCCAACACAATCGGGCAGTCGTACATCGACGCCGCCACAACGGCCGTATCGCGGGCATTGTATCGCGGTGCGGGGTCGTTCTGTTTGTAGCTCGCATCGTGCTCCTCATCGACAACAATCAAGCGCGGATGTTGCAGTGGCAGCAGCAGTGCCGAGCGTGTTCCGACAATCAGTCGCCCCGCCTCGGAGCGCATCAATCGCAGGTAGATATCGGTCCGGCGCGTGTCAGTCAGCTTCGAGTGATAGGGCACCACGCGATCGCCGAAATAGCGTTGCAGACGGGCGATCAACTGCTCGGTGAGGGCGATTTCGGGCACCAACATAACCGCATCGCCGCCCTGCTCCAACGCTTTGGCTATCAGGTGAATATAGATTTCGGTCTTGCCCGATCCCGTAACGCCGTGCAACAACACACAGCGCGTTGCGGCGTGTTGCTCGCGGATCGAATCGAGGGCCACGGTCTGCGCCTCGGAGAGTGTCGGCAATGATGCACACAACTCCTTCGAGCCGAATGTGGCTTCGCGCTCGCGCTCGTGAAAGAGAACTAAACCCTTATCAGCCAACGCTTTGAGCGTAGGCGCAGTAGCTTCGAGCGTGCGGCAACGTACCTCGCCCTCGAAGTCGGGAAGTTCGTTCGTAGTGAGTCGATCGACGATCTCCAAAAGTGCGGCATACTGCTTCGGCGCACGGCGTGAGAGCCGTTCAAAGCACTCATTCAGAGCCTCTTGCGAGCGATATTCGGGCGCAATCGACACTGTTCGCTCCGTTGCCACGTGGAACTCGTCATCCTCAAACTCCTCATTCGAGAGACCGCTGGGCTTCATCTTCGCGGGCAGAGCCGAGCGCATAACCTCGCCCACCGAACACATATAGTAGTCGGCAATCCACTCCCACAGACGGCGTTGCTCCTTCGAGAGCAGCGGTTCGGGATAGAGTATGCGTTGAATCGGTTTTGTGCGGAACGGAGGTCGCTCCGAGGTGATCTCCCAGACGATGCCCGTATAGATTTTACGCGGGCCCAATTGCACCACAACCGCCTGACCTTCACGCAGATTCTCCGCCACCTCACCCTCGGCCGAGAATGTGAATGACGGCTGCGCCAACGGCAAAACGATATGTGCATAGAGTGTCATCGCCAACCAATCTGAAAAGGGTTAAATCAATGGTGTCGGGGTCGATTTTGAGAGTTTTGAAAATGCCCTTCGGCTCCTTGTTATTTCGCCTTGTTACTCCTCCTTAAAGAGGTCTATCTCACCTCGCTCGGCTGCGCGGAAAACCCTTGCCAACTCCGCCACAACGGGCGACACAAGCTCCACAACGTCGGCTATTGCGCGATTCTCGCCCTGACCCTTAATGCGGTAGAGCATAACGGCATAGAGCGCACGAAAACAGAGCTCTACATCGCTGGCCTCGTGCTTCGAAAAGAGCGCGCGCAGACGCGGCAATTCGGGCGCAAGGGAGGCATAGCGACGACGATACTCCTCGCCTACGGGCAACTTCATCAGTTGCAGATGGAGATTTTGCAGGTCGGCAATGAGGTGCAACGTATGGTTCAGGTGGCCCTGCTCCTCCTTGCCCTCTTCGCGCAGGAGGTTGCACAGCTCCATATACCAGAGAAATATCGCCTGCTGCTGTTCGGGAGTGGCCTCACGTTTAGCGACGAGGGTCGTCCAAATCGCCTCCGGGCTGAATTGCAGGGCACGAAGCAGATCTTCGAGCTGCCACAGATAGAGAATATATTCGGCGATATTTTCGCGGCGACGGCTTTGAGCGATATCCATTTTTTCGGTTTTTTGGGGTTATAGTGCAAAGGTACAAAAAAGCGATTAATATATCGCCAATCTCGCAGCAAAATTGTGGGCGAAAAGAGAATCAGCACCTGAAACCGAGTCCTCTCAAAGTGAGAATCAACCGACTGTCGTTTCAAGTGCTGATTTTATAATTGTGGGGGCAAATCTGCGCTAATCCCTCGTTCTGATCCAACGCCAGAGTTCTTTGTACGAAGGTTTGCGGCCGTGCATAAAGATACCGACGCGATAGATCTTTGCGGCCAGCCATACCATTGCCACAAACGAGATGGTGAGGATCACAAGCGACAGCAACAGCTCCCACATCGGAACATCGAACGGCAGTCGTGCCATCATCACAATCGGCGAAGTGAAGGGGATCATACTGCACCAAACCGAAAGCGGCGCGTGGGGCTCCCTCATTGCGAACATCATCACCAACAAACCGATAATGATCGGCATCGTGATCGGGGTCTGGAACTGTTGAGCGTCTTGAATGTTATCGACTGCACTACCAACGGCCGCAAACATCGCCGCATAGAGCAGATAACCGCCCAGGAAGTAGAGCAGGAAGCTGCCAAAGAAGCGCACGAGGAAGCCTACATCGGTGGCATTTGCCAGCATTGCGGCCAGCTCGGGATCGACACCTGCGCCCTCCATTGCGGCCATATCGGCTGTGCCTGCCGAGATTGCCGCAGCACTCTCAACAAGGTCGGTCGGCATCAGGAACTGCATCACCAACGAGCCTCCGACAAAGATAATCACTATCCAGATGACGAACTGCAACACCGCAACCGAGGCGATACCCAAGATCTTACCCATCATCAACTGATAGGGGCGTACGGTCGATACCATCACTTCGAGAACCTTGCTACTCTTCTCCTCGATTACGCCCTGCATAACCATACCGCCGTAGATGATCACGAACATATACATTACGAAGCCGAAGATGTAGGCCAAACCGAATGCCAGCACACTCGAACTCTCCTTATCCTCTTCGTCCTCCTCGCCTAACTTGTAGCTGCGCAGCGTAACGTCGGCCTCGACCTCCTCCATAATCTGGGGCAGATTCTCGATCTCGTACGCCTTCAAACGGTGCTGTTCGATAATCTCCTCGATGTCGCGCGAGATCGAACTCTCGACATCCATCGTCGAGGTCGAATAGGAGTAGAGCGACACGTTTGAGGGGTTGTCGATGATATCCTCGCCGATCACAAGGAAGCCATACATCTGCTCGCCACCCTCCGAACGCAACTCTTCGGGCGTGCGATCTGTCGGCTCATAGACGATAACCTCGGTCGAAGTGAGCGACGGCGAGATTATACCGCTGCGATCGACAACGGCGATGCGCTTCGCCTCACCGACGTTGGTTGCCATAATGAACGATGTGCCGACCATAATTCCCACCATCAACAGCGGTGTCAAAATGGTCGAAATGATGAAGCTCTTCTTCATCACGCGCTCGCGAAATTCGCGGCCTATAATAATTCCAATTGCCGACATAACTACTTCTCCTCTACCGTTTTAATCTGGCCAGCAACGGCCTTGATAAATATATCGTTCATACTCGGAATGATCTCGCGGAACGAACGCAACTCGACGCTCTGGTTGATTACCGAGATCACCGAACGCACATCCGCATCGTTCTCGACGTGGATCTTCACCTGCTTGTAGATTCCCTCGGCCGTCGTGCCGTCGTCAAGCAGTGTGCAGTGGCCGTTGAGTGCCGCAATCAACGCCTCGCGCTCACCGCGGAAATCGACCTCGAAGATGTTGTTGCCGTGGCGGTGGCGCACCTCGTCGAGGCGACCACTCAAAATATTCTGCGACTTGTTAATCAGCGTGATATGGTCGCAAATCTCCTCGACACTCGACATATTATGGGTCGAGAAGATGATCGTGGCACCCTCATCGCGCAGACGCAAAATCTCCTGCTTCATCAGATTGGCATTGATCGGATCGAAACCTGAGAAGGGCTCGTCGAAGATCAACAAATCGGGTTTGTGCAGCACCGTAACGATAAACTGCACCTTCTGGGCCATACCCTTGCTTAAATCCTCGATCTTCTTGTTCCACCAATCCTGAATACCGAAACGGATGAACCACTCTTTGAGTCGCACCGTCGCCTCGCGCTGCGAAAGACCTTTCAGTCGCGCGAAGTAGATCGCCTGGTCGCTGACCTTCATCTTTTTATAAAGTCCGCGCTCTTCGGGCATATATCCGATGCGGAATACATCCTGCTGAGTCATCGGCTTTCCGTTGAGCAGCACGGTACCCTCGTCGGCCATAATTATTCGGTTGATAATACGGATGAGTGTAGTCTTACCCGCGCCATTTGGACCGAGCAGACCATAGACGCACCCCTTCGGAATCGAGAGCGATACATCATTCAGAGCAGTGTGCTCGGCGTATCGTTTAGTAACGTGATCAATACGAAGTAAATCCATAGTTCGATTTTTGTATCAATAATTTGTTACAAAGATATGTTTTTTTCTTTGTCAATGGTCGCAAATTTATTGAAAAACGATAAACGCCTGCGATTTTTTTGGGAATAAGAGCCTTTTTGCGACAGTTGCAAAGGTTTAGGACGTTAATTATCAGCGCATTGCGTTTGCCCGTCAGCCGACTGATCAGGATTATCCATATTGCAACGTCGTATCTGTCGCTTACCTATCCGTTGGAAAGATATGCGAAAGCAATAAATTTTTGGGATGTGTAATAAATTTGGTTTTCGGTAGAGGATGCAAATTTTTTAATTAAATGAAATTGCAAATTTGCCCCACGTTGCATAGCCCCAAAATGCGAAATAAATTACCAGCGCGAGCAATGCCACGACAACAATCGTCTTTGTCGATTTCGAGGAAGAGCGTGCACAATACCACGCAGCCAGGATTGCCAGCGCGCTAATTATCATATCGGGCAGCGATATCAGCGTGTCCCAGAAGTGGATGATGTGCAACGCCAACTCGATGATAATTGCGCCGATCAGTGCTGCACAGCCGATTTGTATGGGTTTAACCGTTGCCTTGTAGCGTTTTATAAAGTATGTGGTTAAGCCGAAGAGTACCAACGGCTTTATCAGTGCGGCAATTGTAACGCCCGACAACGTCGGCAGGAAACAATCTACGGCATTCAGCATATCGCACAACGCGCTGACAACCAACGTTATTAGTATAATAACGGCGAAAGTTTTAATGTGTTGTTTCATAGTGATTGAGTTTTAACGGGTATCTTAATTTGGTTTTGTTTTCAAGGTTATTTGCACGAAGTTACACAAAAAAATAAAAAAAGAAAAAAATTTGTCGTAAATTCTTTGGTGGAGAGTGCTTCGGAAATTTTTTTTGCACTCTTCAATAAATTTAATTTTCAGCCGATTATTCGCGTCGAGAGAGCCGTGTGGAGCCGTTTAGGTTACAAATTGCAACCAAATCGGGGCAAATTACGATTAATCGCACTCAACCGAAAGTGCAAAAAATGGCATTTAAGATTTGTAAAATTAAATTTCAAAACATATATTTGCAGTTACGAATTGTAATTAATACAGAAAATCACTTAAAAACACTTATGAATATGAAGAAATTTTTCACTCGTTTTGCGACAATCGCAATGTCGATGGCCGCTATCTTCGCATTCGTATCTTGCGAAGAGAACAAGGCTGATGACGGCGTTATGCCCGAATCGGATGCAACCGTTGAGGTAGCTGTTGTATCGAAGGATGCACAGTCGGCAACTTTCGCTATCACCACCACCAAGGCTGAGGCTGTTGCTTACTATCGTACTCCCGACACCAAGTTCATTGCAACCGGCGACTTTGTCTTCGAAGAGGGCAACTGCACCGAGATTGAGCCTAACACTACCGTTAATGTTACGATGCCCTATCTGGAAGAGATGAGCGACTATCGTCTGGTAGTAGCTGCACGCGCTGCAAATGGTGGTTACACTATCAACTACACCAATGTTCACGTGCCCGACTTCGCTACTTCGTTGGAGATTTCGGTTGCAAACCTGACTTACAGCGGTGCAGAGGTAACCGTTACCCCCGATGAGCATACTGCTAAGTTCGTAGTTGGTATCGGCGATGGCACTTCGACTGTTGAGCAGTTCTTGGCAGGTGAGGTTGAGACCGTTAGCGCAACCGGCAACGAGCCCAAGGTTATCACCTTGCAGAACTTGGATGCTGAAACTGACTATGTAATCTATGCACAGGCATTTAACCGTGAGAATACCGGTAGCGATGTTGTATCGAAGAAGATCACTACTTTGGAGGGTCCCGGTTGCGACATTCAGGTTACGATGGACAACACCATTCAGGCATATGTTACTTACACCCCCAACGACAAGTGCGGTGGCGTGATCGCTTTGGCTGCTTCGGCTTCGGTTTATTACGAGTTTGCAGAGGCATTCGGCGGCGAGCAGGCTCTGTTGGAGACCTACTATATGATGGATATGGCTGACGTTGTTACCGAGCCTACTACCACCCTTTGGGCAATGAACGGTGAGTGCGACTATGAGTATCTGGTTGCTGCGCTGATTCTGGACGAGAATGGTCAGGTATATGAGATCGCACACGTTCCCTTCACTTCGCCTTCGTTCGACGAGAACGCTCCCGAGGCTACCGTTACCATCGAGCTCGGTACTAACGATGCAGCTGGTCCGCAGTTGATCTACACTATGGGTGAGGGTACTCTGGGTTACTATCAGTCGGTTTACACCCAGCTCGACTACGATGATCTGGTAGCTTATGGTGAGTCAATCGGTATGACCGAGGATGAGTACATCCAGCAGTACACTGCATTCTACGGCTACGTTATGTTTGAGAACGACGACTTCGTATGGCCGCTCGAACCCGACACTGACTATGTAGCAGTAGGTTGCCCCTTCAACAAGAACGGTATAGAGGGTTACGGTAAGGTAGCTACCTTGAAGTTCAAGACCGCTCCTGCAGAGGCAGAGGCTACCGCAGTTCGCGAGTTCGTAACCAAGAAGGCTACCACCAAGCGTGCTTTGGTTAGCAAGGAGCAGCTCGACGCTTTGAAGAAGTAATTAGACACTTCCGATAAAAAGAGAAGGTCGCTGACCCGCAGGGGTTGGCGACCTCTTTTTTTTGTTATTAATTGAGCTATTTTTGTCTTCGATTGACCTTCCGTAGGGTTTATTGCGCAGTGGCTAAAATATCGCGGCAATGCCCTCAAACAGCCCCAGAACGGCTGCGTAGCGCAATGCCTTGCCGACGGTCATCGAGGCGGCTGTAAGTGCCATATTGCTACGCATAAGGCCCAACACGACCGCAATGGCCTCGCCCACGTAGGGCAGAAAGGCGAAGAATCCCATCATCGCACCGCGACCCGCTAAAAAACGCTCGGCACGTGCCAACTTCTCGTCGCTCACTCGGAGGAAGCGCGTAATCCATTCGCGTTTGCCCGCCATACCGATCCAATAGCAGGTCATACCGCCGAGGGTATTGCCAGCCGTAGCCGCCACAAGGCATCCCAACGGATCAAGTCCCATACCCGTCAGGATGACCATAACGGCCTCCGAGCTGAACGGCACGACGCTACCTGCCACGAAGGCCGACAGAAACAGCCCCACGTAGCCCCAATCAACAAAGAATTGAACGAGTGATTCCACTATGAACGGGCGATTACTCTCGTTTCTGGCCGTTCTGACCGAAGATATTGAATCGGGCGAGCAACGGATTACGGCGATCGAGAATCAGCCACTCGATAAGCAGCAACAGCAGCGCAACGGCCAACGGATATTGATACTGCTCGTCGAAGGCCTCGAAGCGTGTGGTTGCCAGATCGCTCTCGTCGAGCTGTTTCAGGCGATCGACAATCTCCTTCAAGCCGATCGACTGCTTGGTGGCACGCACGTATGCTCCGCCCGTCTTCTGGGCGATCTCCTGCAACATCTTTTCGTCGAGTTTCGACACGACCATATCGCCATTCTCGTCGGTCAGATATTCGCCGCCGACCATAATCGGCGCACCTTCGGGCGTACCGATACCGATCGTATAGATCGCAATGCCCTTCTCGGCAGCCACCTCGGCGGCGGCCAACGCATCCGATTCGTGGTTTTCGCCATCGGTTATAAGGATCATCACGCGGCTACCCTCGCTCTGCGACGAGAAGGACATCGAGGCCAACTTGATCGCCGCACCGAGGTCGGTACCCTGCGTATGCACCAACGCGGGCGAGAGCTTGCGCGTAAAGGCGCGCGCCATTCGATAGTCCGAGGTGATGGGCAACTGCACCTGCGCCTCGCCGGCAAAGGCGACAACGCCGATGCGATCCTGTTTCATACTCTCGACAACGCGGTCGATAGCATATTTGGTGCGATCCAGACGGTTCGGCTCGAAATCTTCGGCCAGCATCGAGTTCGACACATCAACCACGAGCATCATCTCAATACCCTTTTGGTGCTCCTCGCGCAGTTTCGAGCCGATTTGCGGACGTGCGGCGGCGAGAACGAGGAAGATGACAGCCAACGTATAGATGATGAATTTGGTACGGATACGTGCGGGCGATGCGCTCGGCGTCAGTTGCGCAAGGATCGAAGCCGAAGCAAATCGCTCCAAGCGACGACGACGGCGGTGCATCGCAACGATAAAGAGGACCACTGCTACGGGAACAAGCAGCAGAAGGTAGAGAATATGTGGATTTGCAAATCTGAACATAGCCTTCGTTTCTTGAACAGTGTGTGTTTAAGGTATTCTTCGCAGCCAGAGCTGACCGATGATAAACTCCAAAATCAGAGCCGCCAATGCCAGCAGAACATAGATCAGGAAGCGTTCGTTGTAGGTGGTGAATTCGACCACCTCGACCTCGCTCTTCTCCAATTGGTTGATGCGCTCATAGACCTCGGCAAGCGTGCTTTTGTCCGTTGCGCGGAAATATTCGCCGCCGGTCATTGAGGCGATTTGTTGCAGGGTCTGCTCGTCGATTTCGACCTGCATCGGCTGGTAGGAGATGTCGCCCCACATATCCTGAACGGGATAGGGAGCCATACCGCGCGTACCGACACCGATCGTATAGACCTTCACTCCCAACTTCTTGGCGATCTCGGCCGCCGTCAGCGGAGCGATTGTCGTGCGGTTATTCACACCGTCGGTGAGCAGGATGACCACCTTACTCTTCGCCTCGCTCTCGCGCAGGCGGTTGAGAGCCGTAGCCAAACCTGTGCCGATTGCCGTGCCGTCTTCGATCAGACCGCTCTCAACCTGTCCGAGCATTGTGAGTAGTGTCGGCTGGTCGGTGGTAAGGGGGCTCTGTGTATAGGCTTCGCCGGCAAAGACGACGATACCCATACGGTCGCCACGACGATCGACAATAAAGTTGCCCGCAACCTCACGCGCTGCGGTGATGCGGTCGGGTTTGAAGTCGCGTGCGAGCATCGAGCCCGACACGTCGATAGCCAACATAATATCGATACCCTCGGAGTTGGTGCGGCTGTTGTGTTCGACATCCTGCGGACGGGCCAATGCGATGATAATCAGCGCGACAGCCACACAACGCAGGGCAAATGGCAGATGTCGCAACCAATAGCGCAGTGTGCGCGGAGCTTCGGCCAGCGAGCCGATCGTGGAGATACGTATCGAGGCTCCGCCGCGCAGTGTGCGATAGATGTAGTAGAAGATCATCGGCACCAGCACAAGCAGCAGCCACAGCGTATGGGGAGATGCAAAATGTGTCATCATAGCTTACCAATTCTTACCCGATTTAACAACGCCGCGACCGACCTTGGCATTTACCTTATCGCGAGTCTTATCCTCCTCGCCCTGAATAGCGTCGAGCATACGCTCGGCATCGTTCTGTGAGAGGCCCGAAGGCTGTTCGCCGCCCTCACCCTCGCGGGGATCGTTCTGACCATCATTCTGCTGATCTTCACCCTCGCCATTTTGATCGTCATTCTGATCGTTCTGGTTTTGATCGTTCTGATCATTCTGTTGATCCTTGTCCTGATCGCCGTTGTTGTCGTTTTGGTCCTTGTTTTGATCGTTGTTTTGGTCCTTATCATTCTCGCCCTCACCATTTTGATCCTTGTTCTGGTCATTCTGGTTCTGGTCGTTTTGATCCTTGTTTTGATCGTTCTGCTGATCATTGCCGCCACCCTGATTTTGGTCGTTCTGCTGGTTTTGGTTCTGATTTTGATCATTGCCACCGCCACCACCTTGCTGCTGATCCTCGATGAACTTCTTGGTGTAGGCGTAGTTGTACTTGGTTTCAAGATCGGCAGGATTCAATCGCAACGACTTCTTGAACGCCGAGAGGGCCTCCTGATACCTCTTCTGCTGGAAGAGCGTGTTGCCCAGATTGTAGTACGACTGCGCGCGATCCCGATCACTGCGGGTCGAGTCGGCGGCCAGCGCACTGAAAATCTTGCCTGCCTCGTCGTACTCCTTCTGCTTATAGAGCGCATCGCCCAAATTGAACGTCGCCTCGTAACAGCTGTCGCACACCCCGATAGCCTGCTGATAACGCTCGGCAGCCTTATTGTAATCGAGGCGTTCGTACGAGCGATTACCCTTGCGGACCAAACGGCGTTCAGGGAACTTTTGAGCCTGCGCATCGGTCGCCACGAAGAGCGCAACAAGGAACGTAACGGTCAGATATATAGTTCGTTTCATCTGCTTCGTGATTTAGTCGTCAATTCTCTTTTTGGTCTCGTCGCTCTCGGTTTCGATCACCTCGACCGCCTTGGTCTCCTCGACAAAGTAGTAGGCATCGAGATAGGCGCGCTCGTTGTACTGCTCGTCGGGCACTGCCTTGGCGAACTTCACCAGGTCGGCCGTGCGCAAAATCTCATACAGATCGCTACGCGACTTTTCGGGCATATCGATCGCCGCGATGGCCGCAACGATCTCGTCGGTGGTCATCTCCATTGCGCCAAAGTCGTAACGGTCAGCCATATAGCGACGCAGGATGTCGGTGATACCCGAATAGTAATCCTTGTGTCGATTGTTCTGCCAGAGCTTCTGGTGGTGCAACGCTTCGAGTGCCTTGATTGCCACCACGTGGGGCGGGATAACCTCCTTCGGGCGGAAGGGATTGGGCATCTTGACGTTGTATTTGTGAATCAGCCAGATCACCAGCGCAACCAACGCCACAAAGAGCAGAACGATCAACGCTCCGCGCCACAAATAACCCGAAAATTCGCCCCAACGCAGAGGCATATCCTTCGGTCGTTTGATGTCGTTGATTGTCATTGTGGTAGTGTCGATCTGGATTGGCTCGATGTAAAGCACCAGAGAATCAGCACTATAAATCGTATCGTTGATATTCTTGTCGAGGTATGCCAACGGCGTGCGACCCAGCACGATCGTACCCTCGCCGTAGGCTGCCAGGCGGTAGCGTTTGCGCAGGTGCTGACGGCGGCCGTCGCGCTCGACGGTGTCAAGCGGCAGCTCCTCGATCAACTCCAACTCGCCATTTTCGCCCGTATCGAAGACGGGGAAACCAACGACCTGCACCTGATCCTTCTTTACATCGATGGTCAGCAGCACCTCATCGCCCAACAACACCGAGTCGGGTGTGATCTGCGCACGCACTTCGGGCTGCTCGCTCTGTGCCGAAGCACCGAGTGCGAAGACCAATGCAAAGAGTAATAACGTATGACGTAATTTGTTCATCTATCGATCTTTATAGCTTTTTATCGCTGTTTGAAAAGTTTAATCAGAGCCACAACATAGTCCTCGTCGGTTGCCACCGTTGCCGTATCGATGCGATTCTGTTTGAGCATCGTCGTGATCTTCTGATCGCGGCGCATCCAATCTTCGGCGTATGCCTCACGCACGCGACGCGACGAGCTATCGACCCATACGCGGCGACCCGTCTCGGCATCCTCCAACTCCAAAATACCCACATCGGGCAACTGTCGTTCGCGGTGGTCATAGACGCGGATACCGACCAGATCGTGGCGGCCGCCCGTGATCTTCAACGCATCCTCGAATGTGGCAGCATCGGCCTCCGAATCCATAAAGTCCGAGAGCAGGAATGCCGTTGTGCGCTTCTTGCTCACCGCCGAGAGGAAACGCAGCGGCTCCGAGAGCGACGTGCCGCGACCTTCGGGCGTGAAACTTACTAACTCGCGGATAATCATCAGAATATGCTGTCGCCCCTTCTTCGGAGGGATGAACTTCTCGATGCGGTCGCTGAAAAATATGCAACCCACCTTGTCGTTGTTCTGCGCCGCCGAAAAGGCCAACACAGCCGCAATCTCGGTGATCACATTCTTCTTCAAGCGGTCGGTCGAGCCGAACATACGCGAGCCGCTGACATCGACCATAAGCATCATTGTCAGCTCGCGCTCCTCCTCATAGACCTTGATATGGGGCTTACGCGAACGTGCCGTAACATTCCAATCGATATCGCGGACATCGTCGCCCACGCGGTACTCGCGCACCTCGCTGAACGACATACCTCGACCACGGAAAGCTGTATGGTACTTTCCGGCGAAGATCTCGTTACTCAGGCCGCGCGTCTTGATCTCGATCTTGCGGACACGCTTCAAAATGTCGTTTTCGACGCTCATCTGAATTAGGGTACTACGACGTTGTTCAGAATATCGGTAATAATCTCCTCGGTGGTAATGTTCTCGGCCTCAGCCTCGTAGGTCAGACCGATACGGTGGCGCAGCACATCGTGGCATACGGCGCGAACATCTTCGGGAATGACATATCCGCGACGTTTGATGAAGGCGTAGCTGCGAGCGGCCTTTGCCAGCGAGATGCTCGCACGGGGCGATGCGCCGTAGCTGATCATCGACTGCAAACGCTGCAAGTTGTACTCCTGCGGCTCGCGGGTTGCGAAGATGATGTCGATGATATACTTCTCGATCTTCTCGTCCATATAGACATCCTCAACCACCTTACGCGCCTTGACGATATCTTCGGGCGTGATCACCTTCTTCGGTTCGGGCATACCCGCACCCGAAAGGTTCATACGCACGATGTCGCGCTCCTCCTGCTTGTTGGGATACGAGATCTTCGCTTTAAGCATAAAACGATCGACCTGCGCCTCCGGCAGAGGATAGGTACCCTCCTGTTCCAGAGGGTTTTGCGTTGCCATAACAAGGAAGGGCTGCGGCAGAGCATAGGTCTCGTCGCCGATGGTTACCTGACGCTCCTGCATCGCTTCGAGCAGTGCCGATTGCACCTTTGCCGGCGAACGGTTGATCTCATCGGCCAGCACAAAGTTGGCGAAGATCGGACCGCGACGAACGGCGAAATCCTCATTCTTCTGCGAGTAGATCAACGTACCGATCAAATCGGCAGGCAGCAGGTCGGGAGTGAACTGAATACGACTGAAACGTGCATCGACAGCCTTTGCCAGAGTAGTGATAGCCAACGTTTTAGCCAGACCGGGGACACCCTCCAACAAAATATGACCATTCGACAGCAGACCGATCAACAGTGTGTCGATCAGATGTTTCTGGCCGACGATGACTTTGCTCATCTCGGCAGTCAGCGTATCGACAAAGACGCTCTCGCGCTCGATACGCTCGTTAAGTTCCTTGATGTTAATTACTTCGCTCATAGGTTTTTATCTCAATTTTTATCGTTTTTTCGGTTACTTGTCGTGGTGCGCGCCGCCGCCTCAACATTGGCAGACCCTCCGCCACCTATAATAAGATAAACGCGCGCGACACAAAATTATTGCAAAGATAGGCAAATAAAAGAGTGTTATTAAATCTTTGACGATTTAATACACAAAAGCTTTTTGCAGTAAGATATAATTTTTTGCCAAATTATAACAAATATTAAAGTAGTAAAGAATATTATAAACGCAGAATATAAAAAGTTCCAATTCCCGCCAAACAATTTACCTAATATGATTTCAATCAGCCAAATAATAAAACTTGCCACGAACATATGGTAAATGTATATGTCCGAAGAATATTTTTTGCCAATGATTTCAAAAATTGTATCATTGCCAAACTCTTTGTAATGCAGGCAAATAATAATTAAACTTATTGCAAAAGGAATGGTAAATATTGCGATGTCTCCCGAAAAAGTTCGCCCATATAAAGAGTATAATATAGTAAATTCAATAATAGAGAATAACAATAGCAAACCCGAAATTATACAAGCATTGTGTTTGTTGATAGTTTGGATTATCATTTGATTGTATTTGCGAATGATAAGGCCAATAGAGAATGCAGGTATTCCAATCGTGAAGAAATTACGTGCTAACATATATTTAGGCACATCGTTGATCATCAAATCCGAAGGAATAGGTAACAGAAAACCATATTTGCCGATTAAAAGATTAGTAATCAATCCCAATGGTATTAATATCCATACAAGTTTTAATGATCTGAACCACACTAATAATAAAATAACTAACAGAGTCTCTAAATAGACTACTAAATACCAAAGGTGGCCGGTTGCCCATATTGTTGGTCCTGCGAGAGTGATCTTTAATAATGAGTCTGGGGTCAGATCTATCACTGTCCCTAATAGTAAAGAAAGCAGGATTTTTACTATAATATAGAAAGTGTATGCCAATAGTGTGATATACAGTGTCTTACGGATGGTTTTTGAAAGTTTTGAAATCATATTCTTTCGATCATCCGAATAGAGAAAATACCCTGAAATCATAAAGAAACAAGGAACTGCAATGCGCACTATTGGATAAAAATAGTAACCATATTTCATCGGGAAATGGATAACAACCACCAAAAACGCACAAATCGCTTTCAAAACATAAAGCGAAGATATTGATCTCTTTTTTAACTCCACACTATTCATAAACAACTGATTGACTTGCAAAGATAGGTAAATAAAATTCAAGATTCAAAATGCAAAATTCAAAATTGTTCTTTGCGACGGCAGAGGTTCGTTGTTGGCGATTTATGAAGCCGACCCAACGACGATGACATTAAGTGCTGGCAGGGGAGATAATTTTGCATTTTGGACCTCGAATTTTGAATCTTGAATCTTGAATTTTGAATTTTTTTATGCGTACCTTTGTCCTCGTTATGGAATCGAAGATACTCGCAGGTCTCAATCCTGCTCAACGGGCGGCGGTCGTAAATTACACCTCGCCCTCGCTTATCATCGCAGGTGCCGGTTCAGGCAAAACCCGCGTGCTGACTTCACGCATCGCATATATGATCGAACAGGGCGTAGCTCCCCATTCGATCCTCGCCCTTACATTTACCAATAAGGCCGCTGCCGAGATGCGCGAGCGTATCGAGCAGATGGTCGAAGGTGGTAAGAGCCGCTATATCCGTATGGGAACTTTTCACTCGGTCTTTTCGCGCATTTTGCACACCGAGGCCGAGCGCATCGGCTTCCCGCAGACCTTCACGATCTACGAGCCGTCGGATTGCCGCAACCTTGTCAAGACGATCATCAAAGAGTTGAATTTGAGCGACGAGCACTATAAACCACAACAGATCTGTTCGCGTATCTCGCTGGCAAAGAATAAGTTGATTACTCCTGCGGCCTATGCTGCCAACACTGTGTTTGCCGCCGAGGATCGCCAGCGCAAGCAACCCGAATTTGCCCATATCTACGATCTCTATTGTCGTCGCTGCAAGCAAAACGGAGCGATGGATTTCGACGATCTGTTGTTGCAGATCAACATTCTGTTTAAGGATTGTCCCGACGTTTTGGCTCGCTATCAGGAGCAGTTCAAATATATCCTTGTCGATGAGTATCAGGACACTAACTATGCGCAGTATATAATCATCCGTCGCCTGTCGATGCTCAATCCGAATGTCTGTGTTGTGGGCGACGATGCGCAGAGTATCTACTCGTTTCGAGGTGCGAATGTCGAGAATATCCTCAATTTCAAGCGCGACTTCCCGACGGCGCAGGTCTTCAAGTTGGAGCAGAACTATCGCTCGACGCAGACCATCGTCAATGCGGCCAACAGCGTGATTGCCCGCAACTCGAATCGCTTGGATAAGGAGTGTTTCTCGGCGGGCGAGGTGGGCAAACCGATTCGCGTTATCAAGTCATACACCGACCGCGAGGAGGCCGAATTGATGGCCGATGATCTGCGCCGTACGGTGCTCGATGAGGGCGACGAGTGGAGCGAGGCGGCGGTACTCTATCGCACCAATGCGCAGTCGCTTGTGGTCGAGGAGGCTATGCGCCGTCGCGGTATTCCCTACCGAATCTATAAGGGCAATTCGTTCTACGATCATAAGGAGATTAAGGATCTTTTGGCATATATCCGTCTGGTTGTCAATCCGTTGGATGACGAGGCTTTCCGCCGCATCATCAACTACCCTGCGCGAGGTATCGGCGATGCAACGGTGGCAAAGATTGCGGCGTTGGCCGCTTCGGAGGGCAAGAGTATGTGGGAGGCGGTCGATACGTTGCTCTCGCAGCCGGAGATCGATCCGGCCAATAAGGCGATTGCCAAGAAGGTGGGCGATTTCGTTCAGTTGATCCGCGAGTTGTCGTTGGCGCGCACGCAGTTGAGCCTTTACGAATTGGGTTTGGAGATTGCGACACGTTCGGGTATTATCGGCGTGTTCCGTATGTCGCCCTCGCCCGAATCGACCAGCGCGTTAGACAATATCGAGGAGCTGTTGAATACGATGCAACTCTTTAAGGAGCAGCGCGATGCGCAGTTGCGCAATGGCGAACTTGCCGAAGACGAGGGTGAGGCGACAATCGACGAATGGTTGCAGAGCGTGATGCTTCTGACCGATATGGATAAGGATGATCCCGACGATCGCAATAAGGTTACGCTGATGACCGTTCATTCGGCCAAAGGTCTGGAATTCAAGTATGTATATATTGTCGGAATGGAAGACGACCTCTTCCCGTCGCAGCGTGCCATCGAGTCGCCTGCGGGCATCGAGGAGGAGCGACGATTGTTCTATGTGGCACTGACACGCGCCAAGAAGAGTGCGGTGTTGTCCTTCTCCGAAACCCGTTTCAAATGGGGCTCGATGGAGTTCTGCCGTCCGAGCCGTTTCCTCGGTGAGATCGATCGCCGTTATCTCGATGTGGCCTTCGATTTGGAGGCCGATCGCAAGGCGGACCACAGCGACGAACTCCCTGCTATTGAGCAACTTCGCCGCCGTTTCGACTATCGCTACCAGAATGGCCGACAACCTTCGGAGAGCAATCAGCGAACGTCGTTCGAGCGTCGTTCGGAGCGCGGTGAGCGAGGCAGTTTTGGCAGTGAGCGCAGTTCGTTTGGCGGCGAGCAGCGACCCCGCGCCTCGATGGTTGCCGAGCCTGCACGTCCGAGCAATCTGCGCCGAATTTCGAACGTATCGGGAGCCCCGTCGGGTATGGGTGTTGCGAGTGGTGCAGGTGGCGCAAGTGGTGCGACAGACCTCTGCGCAGGAGTGCGCGTCGAGCACGCCAAATTTGGTACGGGAGTGGTTCTCGCGGTCGAGCCTTCGACTGCCGATTTGAAGGTTACGGTGCGTTTCGACGACCCCGCAATTGGTCGCAAGAGTCTTCTTGCAAAGTTCGCAAAGTTAAGAGTATTAAAGTAATAGCCACGAATAACCCATTCAGAAACGATGACCCTCAAAGAGCGATATGCGGGTGTGCTCGGTTGGTTTGCCGAGAATATGCCTGAGGTTGAGACCGAGCTCAACTACGAGAATCCCTACCAGCTTTTGGTGGCGGTGATTCTCTCGGCGCAATGTACCGACAAGCGTGTCAATATGACTACGCCTACGCTTTTTGAGCGTTTCCCGACTCCGCAGTCGATGGCCGAGGCTACGGCCGAGGAGATTTTTCCATACATTCGCAGTATCTCGTATCCCAACAATAAGGCGAAAAATCTGGCGGCAATGGCGCGAATGTTGGCGGGCGAATTTGGTGGCGTGGTGCCCGATGACGTTGATGAACTACAACGCTTGCCGGGTGTAGGTCGCAAGACTGCAAATGTCGTTGGCGCAGTCATTTACAACAAATTTGTGATGCCTGTCGATACCCACGTTTTTCGCGTTGCGGCGCGTATCGGACTCAGCCGAAATGCCCGCACGCCGCTTCAAACCGAGCAGCAACTGACCGCCCATATCCCCGCCGAGTTGTTGCCCAAAGCACACCATTGGCTGATTCTTCACGGCCGTTATGTCTGTACGGCCCGCAAACCTCAATGCGCCGAGTGCGGTCTGCGCGAATGGTGCCGCTCGGTCGATAAGGCCGACAAAGCCGATAAGAGCGACAAGACAGCCAAGACTGACAAAGCCAACAGGAGCGACAAGAGTGTCAAGACTGACAAGGCGGCCGAATAGAGGGCGAAACATTTATGTTTCGGGGCTCAAAATTTGATTTTTACACGAAAAGTCGTATATTTGTAAATTGACAAGGTAGGCACCGCGCCTGCCGAGTTGAAATTTGTGTAAAAATTAGAGCTATGAACCATCTTTTCAAACTCAATATACGACACCTCGCAACGCTCTTCGCGGCAGTTGCGACGCTTGCACTCGCGTCGTGCGGTCCGGACCCCATTCCGGAGCCCGACGATAAGGATCCGGAGAATGTTCAGGTCAATAAATGGAGCTACCAAATTCTGTCGTATTACTACCTCTGGAACGACGAGGTCAAGCAGATTAAGCCCGACTACAATACTGATTATGAGTCGTTTCTGACCTTTACGCTCGGTAGCTTGAAGAGCAATACGCTCGACGGCAAGGTCTATGATGGCACGCGCTCGTTCTACTCCTATATCACCGCTACGCCCATTACGCGTGCGGGTAGTTTCGAGTTTGCGCCGACCTATGGTTTCTCGTTCAGGGCCTACGCCTTCAATATCCAGACAAAAACGGGAACGGTGCTGCGCTATTTTGCACGCGTTCAATATGTTACGCCCAATTCGCCTGCCGCAAAAGCGGGACTGAAACGTGGCGATTGGATCGGTCAGATCAATGGCCAACAGATTAAAGCGACCAATTTCAGCGACCTGAATAAGCTGATGGCGGCACATTCCTCGTCGGTGAAGATTTTGAAATGTTCATTTACGGCAAATTCGACCAATGATGGCGTGATTTTCCGAGAGGACGACGCGAGCAAGGCCATAACGCTGACCCGCGAGATGGTCGAGGATAACCCGATCCATACCCATAAAGTACTGACTACCAGCGCGGGAACGAAGGTCGGTTATCTGCTCTTGAATCAATTTAAGCGCGGCTATGATGAGAGTGATCTCGAAAATTCTGACGAATACGAGCAGCAGCTGCGCACCATTTTCCGCGAATTTAAGGGCGAGGCGATCGACGAACTTGTGGTCGATCTTCGCTACAATCCCGGCGGCTATGTATCGACGTGTCAGCTACTTTCGAGTATGATTGCTCCCAGCGCGAAGCTCGGCTCGAAGTGGTTGGAGTGCCGCCCCAATCCCTCGCGTAAATCGATCTGGTACAACCTGCTGACCGCCGCCGAGGTAGCCGATTGCAACCTCTTGCTGCCGCGTCTGTATGTGATTGCGACGGAGAGCAGTGCATCGGCAAGTGAGCTGTTAATCAACAACTTGCGAGCGATGGATGTAGAGGTTATCCACGTCGGCACCCAGACCGAGGGCAAGATTGTCGGTATGGAGGTCATCGACCATCTGTTCAACAGCACCGATAAGGCCGAATTTGGAAATTATCGCTATACAATCCACCCCGTTACCTTCCGCTCGTACGATGCCAAAGGCGAGTCGAATTTTGAGAATGGTCTGACTCCCAGCCACTTCTACGACGAATATATGGACGAATACTCGCTCCGCTGGATCGAATGGGGCGAGTTGGGCAACCCCTCGGAGCCGATGTTGAAGATCGTGCTCGATAAGATCGATGGCGTTGCAACGACGAGCCTCGCTGGTCTCGGTCGTCGAATGGATGTGGGTGCGGTGGATTGCCGTCGCCTGCTGCCGCAAAGCGGTTTGCAGGGCTCGATCATCGCTCCGAACGACCTGAACTACAACGAATAACAACGAAAACTAACCTATAATGAGCAACACCACAAAGGAGGTCATCCTCTCGAAAGAATCTCTCGAACGATTGAAGTTGATGCTGGCACCCGCTGCGCAACGAATCATAATTCTCTCGCACACCAACCCCGATGGCGATGCCGTTGGCTCGTCGCTGGCGTGGTGCCGCGTGTTGGAGTCGCTGGGCCACAGCGTGATGTGTGTGGTTCCGAATCGCTATCCCTACTTCCTGAATTGGGTGCCGCGAATCGCCGACATCAAGATTTTCAAGGAGAGTGCCGACGAGATCGTCGCCGCAGTCAAGGAGGCTGACCTGATCTTCTGCCTCGATTTCAATATCCTTTCGCGTCTTGAAGCGTTGAGCGATGCGATTAACGAAAACAGCTCGGCAAAACGAATTCTGATCGATCATCACCTCTCGCCGCCAAGTGGTTACGATCTGATGTTCTCACATCCCGAATCGAGTTCAACCTCGTATATCGTGGCGTTGATGATCGAGCGATTGTTCGGCTGGAAGGTCGTTACGCGCGAGATGGCCGAGGCTCTCTATGTGGGTATGATGACCGATACGGGCAACTTCTCGTTCTCGACACTCACGCCCGAACTGTTCCGTATGGTGGCCAAGTTGCTCGAAACGGGGATCCATATTCCGACCCTCTACAACAACGTCTATAATGGCTATACCGAGGGTCGTGCGCGATTGTTCGGCTATGTGATCGACAAGAAAATGGGTATTATCCACAACGGCGAGGTGGCTTATATGTCGCTGAAAGAGAACGAGATGCGCCGTTACGGCTTCCAGCAGGGCGACAGCGAGGGCTTTGTCAATTACCCGCTGACGGTCAAGAAGATGAAGATGTCGGCGATGTTCCTCGCAACGCGCAAATTCATCCGCGTTTCGTTGCGTTCGCGCGGCGCGGTCGATGTCAATGTC
Organism: Alistipes sp.; assembly: GCA_045605245.1. Classification (GTDB taxonomy): domain Bacteria; phylum Bacteroidota; class Bacteroidia; order Bacteroidales; family Rikenellaceae; genus Alistipes. The sequence goes on from JAZUPN010000044.1 coordinate 38,270, forward strand.
TTCGCGCGTCGCTACTTCGAGGGTGGTGGCCACGCCAACGCTGCGGGCGGTAAGTCGTTCCGCACGATGGAGGAGACAATCGAATATTTCCGCACGTCGGTCGAGGAGTATTTTGCCGAGATCGAGGGCGCGAAGGAGTAACCAAATCGTAGAACTTTCGAGAGATGAAACGACTCTTTTTGATCGATGCTTATGCATTGATTTTCAGATACTACTACGCATTTATGACGCGCCCGATGCGCAACCGCGAGGGGTTGAATACCTCGCCCGTTTTCGGGTTTGTCAAATTTTTGCGCGACATTCTGCGCCGCGAGCAACCCGACTGCCTGGGTGTGGCTTTCGACCCGAAGGGTGGCTGTTTCCGCCGCGAAATTTTCCTCGAATATAAGGCCAATCGTTCGGCTACGCCGGAGGATATCCACGCCGCTGTGCCATATATCAAACGCCTATGCGAGGCGATGCGAATTCCGGTGCTCGAAGTGGCTGGTTATGAGGCCGATGACGTGATTGGAACGCTGTCGCACAAGGCCGCTGCCGAGGGTTTTGAGGTCTTTATGGTTACGCCCGACAAGGATTACGGACAGTTGGTAACCGACCGCGTGAAGATCTATAAACAGAAGGGCGAGGGTATCGAAATTGTTGATCGTGAGGCGATTAAAGAGCATTACGGTTTCGATGAGCCGTTGCTTGTGCGCGATGTTTTGGCTCTGTGGGGCGATGCGTCGGACAACATCCCCGGTGTGCAGGGCATTGGCGAGAAGGGCGCGATAAAGCTTGTAAATCAGTTCGGTACGGTCGAGGAGATCCTCGCTCACACCGATCAACTTACGCCCAAACAGCGTGCAAATGTCGAGGCGGGAGCCGAGCAGTTGTTGCTCTCGAAACGCCTTGCGTCGATCGTTTTGGATGTTCCGATCGAATTCGATGCCGAGGCTTTGAAGGTCGAAACGCCCGATGTCAATGCGTTGCGAAAACTATATATCGATCTGGATTTCAATATGTTCGCGCGCGAGTTACCGCCCGATCCCACCGCCCCTGCCGAGGCTCCTGCGCCGACGCAGGCCAAGCAGACACAGCTCATTCAGGCGACGCTCGAAAAGTCGCGAGCAAAGCGTGCCGCATCGTTGGCAGGCCAGGGCGATATGTTCGCCGCTTTTGAGGCCGCAAGTGCCGAGGCGAATGTTGAGACCGCGGTGGCTCCGACCGAGAGTGAGCCGATCGCTGACGTGCAACCATCTCTGTTTGAGGGCGAAGGAATCTATGCCAACGCTGCAAATACACCCCATACCTATCACGTTGTGCGCACAGCCGACGAGCTACGTGCGCTGGTTGAAAAGCTCTCGCAACAGAGCGAATTTTGTTTCGATACCGAGACATCGGGCTTCGATTTCTTCAATGATCGATTGGTCGGAATGTCGTTTGCCATCGAGCCGCACGAGGCGTGGTATGTAGCTTGGCAGAGCGATTTTGCGGAGATCGTGCGCCCCGTTTTCGAGAATGAACAGATCGCAAAGATCGGCCAAAATATCAAGTTCGATATGATGATGTTGCGCGCGGCGGGAATCGAGGTGCGAGGCAAGAAATTCGACACGATGATCCTCCACTATCTGCTTGATCCCGAATCGCGCCACAATATGAACACATTGGCACAGAGATACTTAAACTATTCACCCATTGAGATCGAAACGCTGATTGGTCGCGGTGCGAAGCAGCTTACAATGGACCTTGTGGCGGTCGATCGCGTTGCGGAATATGCCGCCGAGGATGCCGATATTACGCTGCAATTGAAGCACGCCCTGTGGCCCAAAGTGTGTGCCGAGGGGCTGCAATATCTCTATGCCGAGATCGAGGAGCCGATGATCGATGTGTTGGCCGATATGGAGTGGGCAGGCGTGCGAATCGACACGCAGTCGCTGGCCGAATACAAGGTCGAGTTGCAAAAGGAGCTTGCCGATCTCGAATGGAAGATCCGCGAGCTGGCCGACGAGCCGACGCTCAATGTCAATTCGTCGCGTCAGCTGGGCGAGGTGTTGTTTGCCAAGTTGCGCATCGATCCCAAGCCGCGAATGACCAAGACCAAGCAGTTCCGCACCGATGAGGAGTATATTCAGTCGCTGGCGCACCGCCATCCGATTGTTGATCTGATTCTCGAATATCGCGGTGTGAAGAAGTTGCTTTCGACCTATGTCGAGGCTCTGCCACTGCTTGTTAATAGTCGCACAGGGCATATTCATACCTCATATAATCAGGCTGTTACGGCTACGGGTCGCTTGTCGTCGGCAAATCCCAATCTGCAAAATATTCCTATCCGCGATGCGCGTGGTCGCCGTATCCGCGAAGCCTTTATCCCTTCGGATGAGGAGCACCTGCTGCTCTCGGCCGACTACTCGCAGGTCGAGTTGCGATTGATGGCGCATTTGAGCGATGACGAGAGCCTGATCGAGGCTTTCCGCGAGGGGCACGACATCCACCGCGCGACTGCGGCAAGGCTCTTTCACGAAGATTTAGAGGCGGTTACGAGCGAACAACGTCGTCGCGCCAAGACCGCTAACTTCGGTATTATCTACGGCATTTCGGCCTTTGGTCTGGCACAGCGTCTGGATATTCCGCGCGGCGAGGCGAAGGAGATCATCGAGGGCTATTTTGCATCATATCCGAAGGTTAAGGAGTATATGGATCGCGCGGCGGAACAGGCTCGTAATGAGGGCTTTGTATCGACAATTTTCGGTCGTCGCCGCTACCTGAATGACATCAATTCGCGCAATGCTGTGGCGCGTGGCGTGGCCGAGCGTAACGCCATCAATGCCCCGATTCAGGGCAGCGCGGCCGATATTATGAAGTTGGCGATGGTCGAAATGTATCGCAAAATAAGGGCGGCAGGTTTGCGCTCGAAGATGATTTTGCAGGTGCACGACGAAATCGTCATCGACCTTTATCGCACTGAACAAGAGGCTGTTGCGAAGATTGTCGTCGAGGCAATGGAGCACGCGGCTCAACTGCGTGTCCCGCTTACGGTCGAATATGGTGTGGGCGAGAATTGGCTCGAAGCGCACTAAAACGGTTTTTCTAAATATTGATTGTAACTAATTGATAATATGCGACTTTTAATTCAACGCGTGCGCGAGGCTTCGGTAACGATCGAGGGCGAACTGCGCTCGAAAATCGGACAGGGATTACTCGTTTTGGTTGGTATCGAGGAGGCCGATGGCGACGAGGATATCGAGTGGCTGGCGGGCAAACTTCTGCGCCTGCGAATCTTCGATGACGAGCAGGGAGTGATGAATCTCGATGTGCAGCAGGTCAGTGGTGAGTTGCTGATTGTCAGTCAGTTCACGCTCTTCGCATCGACACGTAAGGGCAACCGTCCGTCGTATATCCGCAGTGCGGGCGAGGCGATTTCGCGCCCCTTGTACGAGCGTTTTGTGCGCCGCGTCGAGGAGTTGTCGGGTCGCAAGGTCGCAACGGGCGAGTTCGGTGCCGATATGCAGGTGGCACTCACGAACGATGGCCCCGTAACAATCTGGATCGACTCGCGAAATCGAGAATAACGAATCGAAAAATTTCGTATATTTGCAACATTAATGTGAATATAGTGGCTATGACTAAAGAAAAATTTATTGAACTATTGCGTAATGCTGTATGCAGCTTCGGTAAAGCAATAAGTACAGAAGATGGTAATTGGGTGGTAAAGGGTTTTGTGGATGTTCACAAGAATATCTATACTATTTCTGCAGATACTAAAGTTATCTCTAAAATTATTGAACTTTATATTTTTCCCAAAATAATCGAGTTTGCTGCTGCTAATAACCTAACAATTGAATTGACCAAAGAACAGAATTTTTATCCTGACATAACATTTAAGGATAATGAAGGTAATCTTTTTGCTGTAGATTTGAAAAGTAGTTACCGCAAGACAGCCACACATATAAATGGTTTGACATTAGGTGCTTTTACTGGTTATTTTCGTGAACGAGACAGCCTAAAAAATATTACACATCCATATAGTGCCTACAAAGCACACATTATATTAGGTGTAATTTATGATTTGGCTTCGGATATCGATGAATGCAAAACATATACATTGAATCAACTTAATGAAATTGTGTCTGTAATTAAGAATTTCCAATTTTTTGTGCATGAAAAATGGAAGATTGCCATTGATCGACCAGGTAGTGGAAATACAAAGAATATCGGGTCTGTGCATAGAATAGCAGACTTGCTTAATGGTAAAGGGACTTTCTCTGAACTAGGTGAAGATATATTTAATGATTATTGGATGTATTATTTAACAGCAGATATGGCTAGAAAGGCAGAGTTACCCAAACCTTACTATACGAACTTATCAGAGTATAAAAAGTTTAAGAATATAGAGTAATGTCGTCTCAGTTATCACTATTTTCTGAACAAATACCACATCTTGCTAAGTTCCCATCTACCCGTTATCAAGGTAGTAAACAGAAATTCGCAGATTGGATATGGGGGTGTATTAAGCACATTCCCTTTCACTCTGCGTTAGATGCCTTTGGAGGAACTGGATGCATCTCTTTCCGATTAAAAGAAGAGGGTAAGAGGGTTACATACAATGATATACTTCCATTTAATTCTATTATAGGGAAAGCCATAATCGAAAACTCCAGTGTTATATTAGAAAAAGAAGAGGTTAATAAACTTCTATGTAAACATCAAAATGTGGTATATCCAACTTTTATAGAGGATACATTTAGGGATATATATTTTACGAATGAAGAAAATCACTGGTTAGATATTGTTTCTACAAACATTAGAAGCATTGACAATCCATACAAGCAAGCTATTGCATATTTCGCTTTATTCCAATCTTGCATAATAAAACGACCATATAATCTTTTTCATCGTAAGAATTTATATGTTCGCCTACAAGATGTAGAACGCAGTTTTGGTAATAAGAAAACCTGGGATACTCCATTCGAAGACCATTTTCGAAGATTTGTGGAAGAGGCAAATACTGCTGTTTTTAATAATGGAGAAAGTTGTAGCTCAATAAATAAAGATATATTTGACGTTAAAGAAAACTACGATTTTGTTTATATAGATACTCCATATCTAAATGATAGCGGAATGGGGGTTGACTATGCTGATTTCTATCATTTTCTAAATGGACTTGTTGATTATGATAATTGGCATAATAAGATAGATTACAATAGTAAGCATTTAAGATTGTACAGACAACCGAATGTTTGGAATAATCAAGAAACTATAAACAAAGCATTTGAACAATTACTTGTCAAATTCAAAGACGCAACGATGGCGATATCGTATCGTTCGAACGGTATTCCTTCAATAGATGATATTGTTGCAATATTGGAAGATTTAGGCAAGGAGGTTACAATTCATCAAAGTTGCGATATTAAATATGTATTAAGCACAAAACAAAGCAAAGAGGTTTTAATTGTGGCGCAATAGTTTATTAAGAATCCTATAATAGTAGCGTATGTAGTGAACCTTGTAGTTCGCCCATACGTTACCATTGTCTATTTACATTACATCTTTGGAGGCTTTACTTTCAAAAGTTTTATTCACCTTTGTATTCGTAGTTTTTGGGCTTAATTACGACCTCTATGTAGTCTTTCATGTAGAATTTTGCAATTTTAGCAAAATCAACTCTGATAATCAATCTGTTATAAGCTAAAAGATCAATCCCAATGGGGCACGACTTTTTGTTTTGAGTAGTTATGGGCGGTGCGATTGCGTACCATTAAAAAAAAATAAACTCCCCAATCCGTAGGATCAGAGAGCATCTTTGAGCAATATATATATTGTCGCGGTCTGTGCACCGACACGCGTTGTTTTCAAAAAAAACGAGGATTCGGAGGGAAGTCGATTAAAGCGGTTGCTTTAACCCAAGCGATCTCCTATGCTTCGCAGCATCACGACCGCGCCCTGCCGATGTCCTCTACCAACCTAAAACTACTAACCTAAATGAACCTTAAAACTTCGCTGCAAAGATAAGGCGAAATTTTGTTCTGCGCAAATATTTCTTAAAAAAATTTCAAAAATTATTGAATTTTTTTAGCATATACCCAAAAAACCTACATTTTTAGGCGTTTAACGTCGGCCGCGCGAGATATATTCGGCAACTTTATCGGCGATACGCTCGCCATCGAGAGCCGCCGAAATGATACCACCGGCATAACCTGCGCCCTCGCCCGCAGGGAACAGACCGAGTGTTTCGGGGTGCATCAGCGTCTCGTTGTCGCGCGGAATACGTACGGGCGACGAGGTGCGCGACTCGACTCCCAGAACTACCGCATCGTTGGTAACAAAGCCCTTAATCTTGCGACCGAAATGGCCGATACCTGCACGCAAAGCCTCGCCCATAAATGGGGGCAGCCACGCCGACAGTTCCGACGAAACCGTTCCGGGGATGTACGACGTGCGCGGAATGGAGCCCGAACGACGACCTGCGACGAAGTCCGCAACTCGCTGTGCAGGAGCAATTTGCTTGTCGCCGCCCTGCTCGCGTGCCAAGCGTTCCAACTGCTCTTGATACTCCAAACCTGCCAGCTCGCCGAACTCCTCGCGCAGGTGTGCGTAATCTTCGGTGCGCACCTCGGTAACAAGTCCCGAATTGGCAAAAATCGAGTTACGGCCCGACGGCGACATACCATTCACGACCGACTGCCATTGCTCGGTCATCGCGGGCACGATGAAACCACCAGGGCACATACAGAACGAATATACACCTCTGCCAAATTGCTGACAAACAAGTGAGTAGCTTGCCGCAGGGAGATACTCTCCGCGTTCGCGGCAGTGGTATTGCATCGAGTCGATCAGTGCCTGCGGATGTTCGATACGCACGCCCATAGCAAAGGCCTTTGCCTCCAAGCGCACGCCATTTGCATACAACATTCGGTAGATGTCGCGTGCCGAGTGTCCCGTTGCCAAAACGACGGCAGCGGCCTCAATGCGGCGGTCGCCACACACCACGCCCTCGACGCGCTCACCATTGATAATCAGCCCCGTAACGCAACTGTCGAAGAGAAATTCTCCACCCGACGAGAGGATCGTCTGTCGCACGTTGGTCATAATGCGGGGCAGGCGATCGGTGCCGATATGGGGGTGCGCCTCGAAGAGAATATCGGGCACAGCACCGTGAAAGACAAGCGTTTGCAGGGCTTTATTGTAATCGCCGCGCTTTTTCGAGCGGGTGAAAAGTTTGCCATCGGAGAATGTTCCCGCGCCGCCCTCGCCAAAGGCGTAGTTTGAGTTAGGGTCGATTGCGCCGTTGCGGTTGATCTGGGCGATGTCGCGCTTACGTGCTGACACATCGCGGCCACGTTCCAGCACTATCGGCTTGTAGCCCAGCTCGATAAGTCGCAGTGCCGCGAACAATCCCGCAGGGCCCGAACCGACAATAACCACCTCGGTACGCTTACTCACGTCGGGGTAGTCGAAATGTACGGGGGCGGGTTGCGGCTCGCGATCGACATAAATTTCGATCGAAAGATTGACCTTCACATTGCGCTGTCGAGCGTCAATCGAACGCTTCACAACGCGCGCCAGAGCTACATCCGAGCGACGAATGCCCATACGTCGGGCGGCTAACGAAGTGTAGATTTCGGGATCGGCGGCCTCGCGTGGCGAGAGTTGTATGGTGATTGTTTGTGGCATAATCGATGTTTTTCGCTACAAAATTACTAAATTTGTGCAAAGAAACTAATCGCTTATGACACCAATTCTGATTCACGGCGGCCAAATCATCAACGAAGGCCGTAATTTTAAGGGATATATCATCGTTCGCAACGGCCTGATCGACCAAATCGGTGAGGGCGAGTTTGAGGGCGAGTTTGAGGGCGAACGCTACAATGCCACGGGTAAGTGGGTAATGGCTGGCGCGATTGACGATCAGGTCCATTTCCGCGAGCCCGGTTTGACCTATAAGGGCGACATCGCCTCGGAGTCGGCTGCGGCGGTGGCGGGCGGCGTTACATCGTTTATGGATATGCCCAACGTGAAACCGCCGACCGTTACGCTCGACGATCTGGAACGCAAGTTTGACCGCGCGGCCGAGTGCTCGGTGGCGAATTACTCGTTCTATCTCGGTGCGACCAACGACAATATCGACGAGGTGCGTCGTGTCGATCCGCGTGCGGTGTGCGGCGTGAAGATGTTTATGGGCTCCTCGACCGGAAATATGCTGGTCGATGACGAGCGCACGCTCTCGGCGGTCTTCGATTCGTCGCCCGTTGTGGTGGCTACCCACTGCGAGGATGAGCAGCGTATCCGCGCCCATATCGAGGAGTTCCGTGCCCGCTATGGCGACAACGTAACGCCCGCGATGCACCCGCTGATCCGCGATGCCGAGGCCTGCTATCTCTCGTCGGCGCGCGCTGTCGAGTTGGCCGATCGTTATGGCGCGGAGCTCAATCTGCTGCACGTAAGTACCGCCCGCGAGCTCTCGTTGCTTGATGCTAAACCTTTGATCGAGAAGAATATAACAGCCGAGGTTTGTGTTCATCACCTCTGGTTTACCGATGAGGATTATGCCCGTCGCGGCAACCGCATCAAGTGGAATCCTGCGGTGAAGAGCGCGGCCGACCGCGACGCTTTGCGCGAGGGTCTGCTCAATGGCAAGGTCGATATTGTGGCGACGGACCACGCTCCGCATAGCGACGAGGAGAAGTCGCAACCCTATTGGTCGTGTCCGTCGGGAGGCCCGTCGGTGCAGCACTCGTTAGTGATGATGTTGGAGTTGGCGCAGCGTGGTATCTGCTCGGTCGAGAAGGTGGTCGAGAAGATGTGCCACGCCCCTGCGGTGCGCTACGGTGTTGTCGGTCGAGGATTTTTGCGCGAGGGCTATCACGCTGATATTGTGGTTGTTGATCCTGCAAAACCGCAGGTCGTAACGCGCGAGAATGTACTCTACAAATGCGGCTGGTCGCCCTTCGAGGGTGAGCGTTTCTCTTCGTCGGTCGAGCTGACGCTGGTCGGTGGTCGCAAGGCCTTCGCCGAGGGTCGTGTCGATCGTTCGGTGCGCGGCTGCCGTCTTGAATTTGAACCCAAACGACGCTAAACGGCAATGAGCGAGCACTACGAGCCACATCCTGACGCTATCGAGATGACCCGCGAGGAGGCCGAGGCCCTTGTCGAGCAATGGTGGCGCGCGGAGGATCCGGATGACGAGCTGAACGAGGAGCAGGAACGGCTGGTCGATAAAACTTTTGAATATTGTCATCGCGCCTTTGAGTTTCAAGAGGCGGAGAATTATGTGCTCGCGGCTCGATACTACCAGAAGGCTGTCGATCTGTTGGAGACGGCGAATCTCGGCAACAATAAATATAAGGTCGGCAAATATATGGACTTGGGTATAAGTTACTATCACGCAAGTAATTACGATATGGCCAACCGCTACCTGTTGCGTGCGCTCGAAGGTTATCAGGCGCGTGCGACGCGTGATGATCTGTCCATCAGTGTCGTCTATACGTTTCTGGGGCACCTCTATCGTGATCAGGAGCAGTTTGAGATCGCAATCGAATTTTACAAAAAGGCTCTCGAAGTCAATATCTCGGCGGGCTTTCGCCAATTTGCTGCCTGCACCCAAAATCGCATTGCCCGCTGTTATCGCGATGCGGGCGATCCCGATGAGGCGATCGAATACTACTCGATGACGCTCGATATGATCGACGTCGTCAATATGGATACCGTTGGTGCCTATACGGGTTTGGCGTGTATCTACCGCGATGACGAGATGTTCGATGAGGCGATCGAGTGCCACCAATCGGCCATCGAAACGGCCGAGCAACTTTCGGGGGCGGAGAGCTTTGAGATAGCTGACGAGTACAACCAAATTGCTATTACATATCGCCATATGGGCGAGCTGACGCGAGCAATCGAATACTACCAACGTGCGATCGAACTATTTGAGGCACAGGAGAATGTCAATCGACGAAAGGTGGCTCGTGTTTTGGAGAATCTGGCAATGGCTTACGTCTATGCCGAGCAGATGGGCAATGCGCTTGAATGTTTCGGGCGACTGCTGCCGATGTTGCGCGAGATAGATGGCGAGGATGATCCGCACGTGGCGGAGATAGAGGAGTATATGGTCGAAATTGATCAGAGCTACCACTTCGGCTTATCCGGTGTCAAGCCGAGTTAGCGGTATTTTCTGGCCGGCGGCAGACAGAAATAAAAAACGCGCTAAACGAAAGTTTAGCGCGTTTTTTGGTGCCCAGGACAAGACTCGAACTTGCACGAGCTAATGCTCACTACCCCCTCAAAGTAGCGTGTCTACCAATTTCACCACCTGGGCAATACCAATAAGAACTATCTTTTCGAGGGCACAAAGATAAAGACTATTTTCATTTCCGCAAAATTTTCGGCAATTTTTTTCTTTAACGCCCCGATTTTGCGAAATTTAATGGCTCAATCTCTGCCCGTTCCTCGGTTAGAACTTCATATGTCGCTCGCCCTTTGCAGGGTAGATGTCGGCAATAGTGATCAGAATACCCGTCTCCTCGACTGCGCCGAAGTCGTTGTTATGCACTGTCGGGAAGGTACGCATCGAGGGCGATATGCCCATATATGAGTTGATCAACGGCGGAATATTCTCGCCACGCTCGCGCATCTGCTGACAGAGTGTGCGGTGATCCTCGTTGTAGTTGTCGCCGGTGAACATCGCATCGAACTTCGCATAGTCGATATCCATCTCGACGGGGTCGATGCCCTCCATCAACTGATCGTGATCGGGGAAGTAGCGATGCATAAAATAGATGAGTATATTGCGAGCCTCGACGTTGAAATCGGTGTACATCGTAACCTTACCGAAGAAATATCGCATCTCAGGATTGAGTACGGTGAGTGCGCCAAGACCATCCCAAAGGTTGTCTAACGCAAAGATACTCTTGTTGTTATCGCGCGATTGGTAGCGAGGTTGAACAAACGAACGACCCAGCTCGATGGTATGCGGCAGGAACTCCTCGCGGAACTTATCCGAGAAACGGAAATAGTGCTCGGTCGAGAGGTGTGCGGGGTGCGACGAGCGGCAAACGATAAAGCGATAGCCGCCTACGATCTCGCGTGCGGCGGGGTCCCAGACGATCAACTGCTGGTAGCCGTCTGCTGCCAAATCATCTTCGTCGATATCGACCTCCTTGCCTGTGCCACCGCCTGCCTCGCGGAACGAAACCTCGCGCAGACGACCGATCTCGCGCATCACTGCGGGCGAGTCGGCAGCCGTAACGACATAGATCTCGTTGCCGGCCTTGTTGGTATTACGTATCTTCTTATCGAGAGTCAGTTCGCGTTCGATCTCTTCGCGCGAAACGGCCTCGATTATGGGCATCATTTCACTCATAGGTTTTGGGGGTTTGGGAACAAAGATAACCATTTTGGTAGAATTTCCGCAACCTTTTGACCTATTTTTGCATTTCGTAGGCCTTTTTACGTACAAATACCACCTGTTCGTCGTATGATCCGACGGCCGAAAGTTTCTCGCGCGAGATCGGTTTGCCGAAGCGCAAAGTGAATGTTTGACCGCTCTGGCGCACCATCTCATCGACCAACAAAATCATCTCGATATTGAACTTTATGCCGAGCTTTTTGCGGAGGTTTGCGATGTTGTAAAAGCGGTTCGAGAGCTGGCCCTCGACAAAGACAGGAACAACCTGACGATCAGTCGAATGAGCCTGCTTGATAAAATTTTTGCGCCACTCCAAATCGGCCACTACACCTTTGGTTCGGCGCGAGCACAAACCCGCAGGAAAGGTCATAATCGGCAGCGGGCCTTCGAACGCCTCGTGCATACGGCGGGCGTATGCCGAATTTTGGCGGCCGTGCTTATTTACGGGCAACCAGATCGGTTGCAGCGGCTCCATATACATCAGCAGGTCGTTGATCACCACGCGCACATCGCCCAAACGTGAGCCGATGGCCTCGGCCAGCATCATTCCGTCCATACCGCCGAAGGGGTGGTTCGAGGCGAAGATGTAGCGACCATCGGGGTCGATGTTTTCGAAGCCCTCGACCGTGTAGCGAATGTCGAGAATCTTGAACGCACCGCGAATAAATTCGAGGGGCGATTTATCACCGTAATTATCTATGGCACAATTGAGAACGTCTTCGTGAATTAGTCCGCGCAACCAATTGATCACACAGCGCGGAATGTAGCGTTTCAGGCGAGGAACCTTGTTCTCCAAGATTCTGTCAATGTCGATTCTATCCATAAAAAAGATTTTTATGGATACAAAGATAGAAATTATGCGCGAAAATCCTCTTTTTTTGAGTAACTTTACGCCCAAATATGCAAAAATGAACGCAACAACTACATACCATACCCCCGTATTGCTCTCTGAATCGGTCGATTTGCTGGCGATCGATCCCGATGGCACCTATGTCGATCTCACCTTTGGCGGTGGAGGTCATTCGCGATATATCCTCTCGAAACTCTCGGAGCGCGGTCGCCTTTACAGCTTCGACCAAGACCCCGATGCAAAGGCAAACTGCCCCGACGATCCCCGCTTCCACTTCGTCGAGAGCAATTTCCGCTTTCTGCGCGGTGCGTTGCGCTATCGCGGTGTGGAGCAGGTCGATGGCATTTTGGCCGATTTAGGCGTGTCATCGCACCACTTCGACTGCACCGAGCGCGGTTTCTCGTTCCGTGGCGAGGCTCCGCTCGATATGCGTATGAACTACCGCAATGGCCGCTCGGCTGCCGACATCGTCAATGAGGCCGATGCCGAGACCCTCACCCGCATCTTTGGCGAGTGGGGCGAGATTGATACCCCTTACAAGGCGGCAAACTGCATTGTTCGCGCGCGCGCGACGGCTCCGATTCTCACAACGGCGCAGCTGGTCGAGGCGGTTGCACCCTGCACGCCGCGCAAGGATGAGAGTAAGTTCCTGACCAAACTCTTTCAGGCTCTGCGCATTGAGGTCAATGGCGAGATGGAGGCGTTGAAGATGGCTTTGGAGCAGAGTTTGAAGATGTTGCGCCCAGGCGGTCGCCTGTCAGTGATCTCGTATCACTCTCTCGAAGATCGTCTGGTCAAGAACTTTATGCGCAACGGAACGTTCAGCGGTCAGGCCGAGAAGGATTTTTTCGGTCGCTCGACAACCCCCTGGCAGCTCGTTACGCGCAAGGCTATTGCCCCCTCGCCCGAAGAGGTTGAGCGTAATCCTCGCTCGCGCAGTGCACGTCTGCGTGCCGCCGAGAAGTTGTAACGAGTATAGCGGGCAGGAACAATTTTAACCGAAAATTTGAAGAATGAGATACGAAGATGAACAGATAGAGGTGTCGGCTCGTTCGGGTCGCGATCTCGATGAGTTGGTGCATCGTGCCTACGATGACGAGGAGGACAGATCGCTCGACACCCCCGTTATGCGTCGCAACTATTCGCTCGACGAGGAGGAGGATGAGCCCGCCTATGTGCGCCGCACGCGCATCGACCGCGATGTGATTCGTGTAAAGGATGACGACAACGAACTTGAAAACGAGGATGTCGATATCGACGAACCCCTCCCCGAACCCGAATTGAGCGAGGAGGAGCGTGCCGCATTGGAGGAGAAACGTCGCCGTCGTGCGGAGCGTCGTCAGAAGAATATCTTCCGACAGCTCTATTCGGGCGAGATCCTGACCAAAGATGAGGTGCGCGCACTCTATCCCTATCTGATGGTGTTGGGTATGACTTTTCTGATGAGTATGCTGGTTCTCTTCTCGGCGTTGCGACTCGATATCAACCGCACACGTCTGCAAAACGAGCTTAAAGTATTGCAGGAGCAGTCGGTGCGCCAGTCCGAGAGGCTCTATCGCGCCACCTCGCGTAGTGCGATTATTGAGCAGTCGAAGGCTCGCGGCTTGAATCTCGAAGAGATGCCGACTCAAACCTATATAATTGATAACGACTAATTTATGGCAACAAATAAAGACCCTCAAAAGCGAAGTATCAAGCAGGAGATTCGCTTCCGAACAAATATCGTCTATTTCTGTGCCGTGATGATAGCCCTCGCTGTCATCGTGAGATTGGTCTATATCCAATATTTCAGTCCGACCTTTGCGATGTATGCCGATCGCCTTTCGCAGCGCATCATCACAACCAAGTCGCTGAAAGCTGTTCGCGGTGAGATTATGATGCGCGATGGCGAGCCGTTGGCCACAGCCCTCACGCTCTATCAGGTGAAGTTCGACTTTGGCTCGGAGGCTCTCGACTCGACCGAGCAATACAGCTACCTCTCGGATTCGTTGGCAGGTCGCTTGGGCAGCTATTTCGCTGATGAGGGATATGGCAAAGCTCACTTCAAGAAGGTGCTTAATCGTTACTACGACTATCGTCGCGGTAAGGGTCTGCGTACGGTGATGTTGCTGCCACGTCCGGTCGATTACTCCGAGTGGTGCGAGCTGAAAGAATATACACTCCTGAATTGGGATGTCGGTATGTGTTACGAGCGCATCGATACCAATATGCGCGTCTATCCGTTGGGCGATATCGCCAAGCGAACGGTCGGCAAGCGTGTGAGCGACCGCATCAAGACCCCCTTCGGCATCGAGCACGTCTTCGATTCGCTGTTGCGTGGTGAGGATGGTGTGCAAATTCGCCAGCGTGTGGCACACGGCTATACGGCCAATGTGGCAAAGAACGATACGATACCCAATCGCCCGAAGGTCGATGGTGCCGATATTGTAACGACGCTCGATAGACGTATTCAGGAGATTGCCGATGTGGCTCTGCGCAAAAATATGGTGGCGAACAACGCTATCTGGGGCACGGCAATCGTGATGAGTGTCGAGACGGGCGAGATCCTCGCACTGTCGAATCTCTCGGAGGTGTCGAGCGGTGTCTATGGCGAGATCGAGAGCAACGCCTTCAAACGTATGTGCCCCGGCTCGACCTTTAAGTTGGCCTCGCTGCTGGCTCTGGTTGAGGATAAGGGTCTCGATATCAACTCGTCAATCCCCATTCACGAGGGTCAAGAGACGACCGCCAAGAAGGATGAGCGTGTCCCGATCGGAAATACCAGGGCGCAGGGTATCCGCGACGACCACGCTTTCAGCGATACGATGTCGATGAAATATTGTGTGGCTCACTCGTCGAATATCTTCTTTGCCAATGCGATCTACAAGGCGTATAAAGATGATCCGAAGCGTTATGTTGATTTCCTGCGCAAGTTGCATCTCGACCGCCCGATGGGTCTTGAACTCTTCGGCGAGCAGGCTCCGTTGTTCAACGACTATCCCGATAAGGATGCCAAAGATGCGGCAAGTCGCGCTCTGCGCCAGACGTGGTTCCATAACAACCGCCTCTGCCAGATCGCTTACGGATACGAAAACGAACTTACGCCGATACAGACGGCTACGCTCTATAACGCTGTTGCCAATAATGGCCGAATGGTCGCGCCGATGTTGATTCGCGAGTTGCGCCGCAATGGCCGTATCGAGCAGTCATTCGAGCCGCGAGTGCTCAATGAGCGTATCTGCTCGACCGCCTCGCTCGACAAGGTGCAGGAGTGTCTCGAAGAGGTCGCCCTGACGGGTACGGCACGCCAATATTTTGTGCGCGACACGGCTCTGTTCCGTGTGGCGGCAAAGACGGGTACGGCCTACGACCTTATGACAAAGCAGTATTTGGGCAGTATGGTGGCCTATTTCCCCACCGATGCTCCTAAATATACGGTGATGGTGGCCGTGAAGAATACCCCTTCGCGTGGTCAGTACTATGGCGCAGGTGTTTCGGGTCCCGTTGTGCGCGACATCATTTACAGCCTCTATACGATGGAGAGCGAGTGGCGCAATAAGATTGGTGATAACCCCGCTATTGAGCGTCCGACGCAGATCAAGGGCGGCAGTACCGAGCAGATGCGCAAGGTGGCATCGACACTCGATATGGCCTTTTCGACCGATAAGCGTCGCGGCTGGTCGCAGGCGCAGGTCGATGATTCGACGGGTCGTGCCGAGATTAAGGAGCTGACCGTTGAGCAGGGACGTATGCCGCGTGTGGTCGGTATGGGTTTGAAGGATGCGCTCTTCCTGTTGGAGAGTCGCGGATTGAAGGTCGGTGTTACGGGCCACGGTCGCGTAGCGAGCCAGAGCATCGCGGCCGGGGCAACGATACGTCGCGGCGACTATGTGCAGATAGTTTTGAGGTAAGAGTACGAGATAAACAAAACGAAAAATACAATATAATTGAGATAATGAAACGCATAAATGATATAATCGAAGGCTTGGCGATCACCCGCATCGTGGGCGATGAGGCGACCGAGATCAACTCGCTCGCACTCGATTCGCGTCGCGTGGAGAGTGGTTCGCTCTTCTTTGCCGTTGTCGGTACGGCGACCGACGGCCACGCCTACATCGAGAAGGCTGTGGAGGCGGGTGCAGTGGCGATTGTCTGCCAGCAACTGCCCGAAACGGTGAGCGAGAGCGTCTGCTATGTTGTGGTTGAGGATTCGTCGGCCGTTGTCGGTCAGATTGCATCGAACTTCTACGATCGCCCCTCGGAGCAGTTGAAGTTGGTCGGTATCACCGGCACAAACGGTAAAACGACGACCGTAACACTGCTCTACGAGATGTTCCGCGCGCTGGGCTATCGCGTGGGTCTGCTCTCGACGGTCGAGAATCGTATCGATGGTCGCGTTGTTCCCACCACGCACACCACGCCCGACCCCGTTACGCTCAATGCTCTGCTTGCGGAGATGGTCGAGGCGGGTTGCGACTACTGCTTTATGGAGGTGTCGTCGCACAGCATCGTGCAGCGTCGCATCGGCGGTCTGCACTTCGCGGGCGCACTCTTCTCAAACATCACGCACGATCATCTGGACTACCATAAGACCTTCGCCGAATATATCCGCGCCAAGAAACTCTTCTTCGACGAATTGCCGCGCGAGGCCTTTGCGCTGGTCAATATCGACGACCGCAATGGCGAGGTGATGGTGCAAAATACTCGCGCCAAGGTGAGCCGCTTGTCGTTGCGCTCGATGGCCGATTTTGTCGGCAAGGTGATCGAGATGCACCTCGACGGAATGTTGTTGCGCATCGACGGGCGCGAGTTGTGGGTCCGTTTCCTCGGCCGCTTCAACGCCTATAACCTGCTGACGGTCTATGGCGCGGCCGTTCTGCTCGGTGCCGATAAGGAGGAGGTGCTGCGCGTATTGTCGATGTTGTCCTCGGTCAATGGTCGCTTTGAGGCTCTGCGCTCGGAGGATGGCGTTACGGCGATTGTCGATTATGCACATACGCCCGACGCACTGCAAAATGTTATCGATACGATCAACGACATTCGCGGCGGAGCGTCGAAACTCTTTATCGTCGTGGGCTGTGGCGGCAACCGCGACAAGTCCAAACGCCCCGAAATGGCACAGATTGCCGTTCGTGGTGGCGATACGGCTATCCTCACCTCGGACAATCCGCGCGGTGAGCGACCCGATGCGATCCTCGACGATATGGTTGCAGGTCTCGATGCGACGGATCGCTATCTGCGCATTGCCGATCGCCGCGAGGCTATCCGCACAGCGGTTATGATGGCCGAGGCGGGCGATGTGATCCTCATTGCGGGCAAGGGCCACGAGACATATCAGGAGATCGAGGGTGTGAAACACCACTTCGACGACCGCGAGCAGGTGCGCGAATTTTTCGATGCACTGCGCAAAGTGAAAAAATCAAACTAAACCAACACAAGTAACGGAAACAAAAAACTAAACAACCCAATGTTATACTCACTCTTTGAATATTTGGGAGATGCGTTCTCCCTCCCCGGTGCGGGAATGTTCCAATATCTGTCGTTCCGCGCGGCAATGGCGATCATTACGGCTCTGTTGATAGCCATTGTCTTTGGTCGTCGCATTATCGACCGCCTTGCCCGCTTGCAGATCGGCGAGGAGATCCGAAACCTCGGCCTCGAAGGCCAGATGCAGAAGAAGGGCACACCGACAATGGGCGGAATCATCATCCTGCTGGCTATCTTGGTGCCGATGTTGTTGTTCTGCGACCTCACGAACATCTACATTCAGTTGATGCTCGTTTCGACCATCTGGCTTGGTCTGATTGGTGGTGCCGATGACTATATCAAGGTTTTTCGCCACAACAAGGAGGGACTGAAAGGTCGCTTCAAGATTGTCGGTCAGGTCGGTCTGGGTCTGATTGTCGGAACGACGATGTGGCTCAGTGCCGATATCGTTGTGCGCGATGGGGCTACTCTTCCGTCGGAGGTGCGCAGCGAGGTCGTCGAGCAGAATTACTTCGCTCCCGAAACGGGCGCAATTGCTGAAACGGCTGTGGTTGAGGGCGTTAAAACCACACAGACAACTATCCCCTTTATCAAGGACAACGAATTTGACTACAAATGGTTAGCTGGTGGCAACGAGACTCTCGGCTGGTTGGTCTATGTTTTGGTGGCGATCTTTGTGATTACAGCCGTATCGAATGGAGCCAATCTTACCGATGGCCTCGATGGTCTGGTTACGGGTGTTTCGGCACCGATTGCGGTTGTGTTGGGTGTGTTGGCATATCTTTCGGGACATATCGTATATGCTGATTATCTGAATATTATGTATATTCCGCATAGCGGTGAGCTGGTTGTCTTTGCAGCGGCATTTGTCGGTGCGCTGATTGGCTTCCTGTGGTACAACTCGTTCCCCGCACAGGTCTTTATGGGTGATACGGGTTCGTTGGCAATCGGTGGTATTATTGCCGTCTTTGCGCTGTTGATTCGCAAGGAGTTGTTGCTACCC
Source organism: Alistipes sp. (assembly GCA_045605245.1). Lineage (GTDB taxonomy): Bacteria > Bacteroidota > Bacteroidia > Bacteroidales > Rikenellaceae > Alistipes. Next base: position 56,966 of record JAZUPN010000044.1, read on the forward strand.
GTTATGTGCGGTATCTTCCTGGTTGAGGCCCTCTCGGTGATGATTCAGGTGAGCTACTTCAAATATACCAAACGTAAATATGGCGAGGGTCGTCGCATCTTCCTGATGTCGCCGTTGCATCACCACTACCAGAAGCGCGGTTTCCACGAGGTGAAGATCGTCAGCCGCTTCTGGATTGTGTCGATTCTGTTGGCAGCCGTAGCCCTTGTAACCCTCAAAATCAGATAGTTCGAACAATGAAACGCAATAAGAAAATCGTTGTGCTGGGTGGCGGTATCAGCGGATACGGCTCGGCAATTTTGGCAAAGAAACTTGGTTTCGACACATTCCTTTCGGATGCTGGTCGCATAGCCGATCGCTACAAGGCGGTAATGGATGAGTGGGGTGTCGAGTATGAGGAGGGCGGCCACACGATGGAGCGCATCTTGGCGGCCGATGAGGTTGTCAAGAGCCCCGGTATCCCCGAAAAGGCACCCGTAGTGAAGGCTCTGCGCGAGCAGGGCACGCCGATTATCTCGGAGATCGAGTTCGCAGGCCGATACAAGGGCAAGGCTCGAACTATCTGTATCACAGGCTCTAACGGCAAAACCACAACCACCTCGCTGACCTATAAGATTTTGCGCGACGCAGGCTTCAACGTGGCACTTGGTGGCAATATCGGCGAGAGCTTTGCATACTCGGTCGCTACGGGCGAATATGATTGGTATGTGTTGGAGTTGAGCTCGTTCCAGTTGGATGGTATGTACGATTTCCGCGCCGATGTGGCTGTGCTGATGAACATCACGCCCGACCATTTGGACCGCTACGACTACTGCTTCCAGAACTATATCGACTCGAAAATGCGTATCGCGCAGAACCAACATTCGCGTTGCGCGTTCATCTATTCGGGTGATGATCAGGTGATTGCGGAGCAGTTGCCCAAATATGACCTTCGTATGCGTCAGTTGCCTTTCGCGGCGAAGGCGGCCGTTGCAAGCGGTGCGGGTGATGCCTTCCTCGATGGCGACGGAGTCTTTACGGCGACCGTTGGCAAGCGTTCGGTCGAGATCGATACGGCGAAGATGCAGATTAAGGGTCTGCACAATGCCTATGACGCAATGGCAGCTTCGTTGGCGGCTTTGGCGGCGGGTGTCGAGCCGGAGCAGGTGCGCCGTTCGGTTGAGGCGTTCGGTGGCGTGGAACATCGTTTGGAGGTTGTGAAGGAGCACGATAAAGTGCTGTGGATCAACGACTCGAAAGCCACTAATGTCGATTCGGTCTGGTACGCTTTGGAGAGTATGACGCGCCCGACGGTCTGGATTGCAGGCGGTACGGACAAGGGTAACGACTACGCTCCGTTGATGGATTTTGCACGCGAGAAGGTGCATACGCTTATCTGTATGGGTATTGATAATCAGAAACTTATCGATAGCTTTACGGGCGTTATCCCCACGATACGCGACACCCATTCGCTCGATGAGGCGATGACCGCGGCACGTGAGGCTGCACGCGAGGGCGATGTGGTACTGCTTTCGCCCGCTTGTGCGAGCTTCGACCTATTCCGCAACTATGAGGCGCGCGGCGAGGAGTTCAAGGAGTGGGTAAATCGAAATGTGAAATAGTAAACGGGATCAATTTACAATGTCGAAAACAACTGAAATAGAGGAAGAATCAACCATTTGGGGCAAGCTGTACGCAGGCGATCGCGTGCTGTGGATCATTCTGACGGTGATGATGGCTCTCTCGATTTTGGTGGTCTATTCATCGACCGCCAAGATGGTCTATCAGGGTGCATCGAACGACAGTACGTTC
>JAZUPN010000045.1:0-30185 GCA_045605245.1 Alistipes sp.
CTTCGCGTGCGACACAGCGAGGTCAGGTAGGCTCCGCTTTCGAGTTTTTCGCCCAACTCCATCGCAATCGAACGGATATAGGTGCCCTTGCTGCAACGACCACGAATCTTGATGCGCGGCATATCGTACTCCAAGGGCTCCATCTCGTAGATATTGATCAGCGCCTGACGCATTTTGGTCTCGGTCTCGGCTACGGCACCCTCGCGGGCGTACTCATAGGCACGACGACCGTCGATCTTCTTTGCCGAATAGACGGGTGGGGTCTGCAAACGCTCGCCACACAGCTCCGCGAGTGCCTGCTCGACCTTCTCGCGGGTGATGTGGTCGGTCGGATAGGTCGCATCGACGGGGTGCTCCATATCGTAGCTCGGAGTGGTCGCACCGAGCATCATCTCGGTAACATACTCTTTCTCTTCGGCTTGCAGCTGCTCGACCATCTTCGTAGCCTTACCCACGCAGACAATCAGCACGCCCGTAGCCAGCGGATCGAGCGTACCGGCGTGTCCCACTTTGATATTTTTGAAACCCTTGTGGCGCAGGTTGTACTTGATCTTGCGCACCACGTCAGTCGAGGTCCATTCATAGGGTTTATCCACCACCAGAATATGGCCTTCGGTATAGTTGATTGTGTTTTCCATTACTCTCTAAAAAGTCTCCATTTTATCCCCGCCACGCTCGGCGTGGCTAAGCCCCTGCCTGAGGCGGGGGTTTGGGGGTGAGTCATAATTACAACCGCGACGACACGTCGCGCGAAGAAAAACGTGGAAGAAAAACCTTTAAGGTTTATTACTCCTTATATTATATAGCTCAATATGGCTACAATTCCCGCCACCGCACAATAAGCCGCAAACCAAGTCAGCTTGCCGCGACGAACGATGCCGAGCATAAATTTACAAGCCAGGCAACCCGTAACGAATGCCGCCACGAAACCTGCCGCCATAACGCCTGCCGAGATACCCGTTGCAGCCGTCTCGCCCGAACTCTTAATCAGATCGAGCAGAGCCTCGCCCAAAATCGGGGGCAGAACCATCAGGAACGAGAATTGGGCGATCGTATCACGACGGTTGCCGAGCAGCAGACCCGTTGCGATCGTGGTACCCGAACGCGACAGACCGGGCATAGCCGCCACCGCCTGTGCGCAACCGATAATCCACGCATCACGCCACGACAATTCGCTCTTCTCGCGCTCCTTGGCGCGTGCCGCAAAGATGAGCAGCGCCGCCGTAACGAGCAACATCTCACCCACGATGAGCATAATCACCGACGACGAAAGCATTGCGTTGAGCTGATCTTTGAAGGCAAAGCCGACAATGCCGATCGGAATCATCGACAGCAGGATCTTGCCCACATATTCGGTCTGCTCGTTGCGCTCGAAGCGAAACAATCCGCACAACAGATCCCAGATCTGCTTACGCAGCACCACAATCGTACTCAACACCGTTGCGGCGTGGAGCGTTACATCGAAGGTGAGATTTTCGGCAATCTCGACCCCTAACAGCTCCTTTGCAATTTGCAGATGACCGCTGCTCGATACGGGCAGAAACTCCGTAAGTCCCTGAACTATACCGAGAATTATCGACTCTAAATACTCCACGTTGATTACTCCTCCTTCGATTTATCGCCGTCGAAACGCTTCATAATTGCGAATATCTCGAACGCAAAACCGCCAATAACCAGAATCGGCGCGAGCGTAATGCGACGGAAGTTGAACATCTCGTAGTTGAATTCGTCGGGCGAAGAGCTACCGCCGCCTGTCATCAGCACAAAGCCCAAAACGATCACCGCAAAACCGATGAGCATCATCACATAGTTCTTCTTGGTGAGGGCCATACGTGCATCTTCGGCCAAAGCGGGTTTGTTATCTTTTTCCTTTTTCATTAGTAGAGGTGTATTTTGTTCGTTTTCATATTGACAAACTTATTGACCGCAAAGGTAGTGAACAAAAGCGAGATCACAACGCCACCTACGACCATTGCCGCCATAATCACAGCCGCCGTCGAGGGTGCGGTCAGCGTTCCGAATTCGGGCATCGCCGCATCCAAACGCCAAATCACAACGGCAAACATCGCCGCCGCCAACACGCCTGCCAGCACGCCCTGCCAAATGGCACTGCCCAGGAAAGGTCGCATAATGAACCACTTGGTTGCGCCGACAAGTTTCTGTGTATTAATGATATATCGTTTCGAATAGATCGAAATGCGAATCGTATTGTTCAACAGAATCAGCGAAATCAACAGCAACGCGCCACCAAACACCAACAGAATCGTGCGGATGCGGCTGATTGTCGAATTGATCTTCTCGACCACACCGAGCGGCACGATCACGTCGCCCACGCCCTTCATCTTTTTCAGCTCCGAAACCAACTCGTCGATCTGTTCGGGAGCCACCTTCGAGCCATCCAACAGCACCTCGTAGCTGTCGAGCAGGGGATTTTCGCCCAGCACCTTCTCGAAATCGTCGCCAAACATCTCGCGGAAGGCCTCATCGTCGGCCTTCGACTCCTTGCTCGAAAATTGGACCGAGGTGATGAACTCCTTTGCCGAGAGCTGTCGCTCGATACTTTCACGCTGTTCGGGCTCGGCCGTACGCGAGAGTTCGATGGTCAGCATTGCGCGATTTTGCAGCTCGCGCGAGCTCTTGATTGCCGCCGAAAGCAGATAGCCGACCGATCCTAAAAGGAAGATTACCAGCGCGATGCTGATGGTCGAGATCAGGTACGAATTGCGTACGCGGCGTTTGAGTTTGCGATTATCTTTCATCTCTATTCTGATTTTTCTTGTTGCTTACGACGACGCACAAAGGCGGCAACCACTGCGGCAACCACGCCCGCCAAAATTGCGATCGACGAGCAGAGCGTTACCGCCTCCACCTTGCCGAACGACGGTGCGCGGAATCGCCACTCGACAGTGTGCTTGCCCGCGGGCAGAGTCATCGCGCGCAGGATGTAATTGGCTCTGTAATAGGGCACCTGCTCGCCATCGAGGTATGCCGTCCAGCCCTTGTCGTAGTAGATCTCCGAGAAGATGGCCACACCTGCACCCGAAGCCTCATACTCGTAACGGAGGTAGTTGGGGCGATACTCCACAAGGTCGATCGCGGCGGTGAACTCCTCGCTCAAATCTATCGCTGCAACCTCCTCCGCCCAACGCGCATCAACGACCGCCTCCGAGTGGGGATCAATCTCGGCCAGCGCATCAATCTCGTCGCGCGGGGTTTCGGTCAGGTAGATGCGATCGACAAACCACGCCGCACCGCAACGTGTCGCATTGGGTGTCAGCGAGATACGACCCTGCGAGGTGGGCACGATCATATATTTCGTATTGAGCATATCGAGCACCTTCTGTGCCGTCGAGTCGATACCGTAATTGACCGTCGAGAGGTAGTTATCGATGATATCCTGATAGCGGCTCAACTTTGCACCGTGATAGCCGCCCACCGAGCGGTGGAAGTATGACGTGGTCGCGTCGTTGAAGGGCGAAACCGTCAGATTCAACACGCGGAAACCGAGCTCCTCGTCGGCCATAATATATTTGTCGGCCTCGTTGGGCACAACCTCGGTTTTACGCGCACTGACAAATGCCGAATGGGGTAAGTAACGCAGATTGACAGCAGCCAAATCGACCAAAACAACCGCCACCAGCACCGCCATTGCCACCGCATAGCGCATCTTGCCACGCAGATAGAGCCATACCATCGCCGCCGCAAGCAGGATAAATGCCAACGAACGCCAAGCATCGGCCGAAGCCACTGCGGCACGCTCCTCGGCCATCGCCTCGGCGGTCCTCATACCCATCTCTTCGTGCAGGCCCTGTGCGATATATTGTTCGCCGCCCTGCTGATACGAGAGCATCGTGCGCCACTCGTCGGTCATCATCACCTCGGCCTCGGACTGCCCGAACTCGAATATCGAGCCTGCAAACAGCGCAATCACCAAACACAGACCGCCGACCACGCCTGCCGACCAATAGAGTCCGCGCTCGGCACGCTTGCGGTCGCAATCCTCATCGGCAAGGCGCGAGAGTGCCAATGCCGCCAACAGAGGTATGCTCCACTGGATGATGACCTGAATCATCGACACCGTTCGGAACTTGTCGTATGCAGGGAAGTAGTTATAGAAGAGTTCGGTGAGCCACATCATATTGCGACCCCACGAGAGCAACAGAGCCAATACCGATACGGCCACTAACCACCATTTTGCTCGGCCGCGCAGGATGAAACAACCGAGAAGTGCCAAAAATATCGCCGCCGCACCCAAATAGGTCGGGCCCGCCGTATAGGGCTGATCGCCCCAATAGCGCGGCAACTGCCCTGCTACCTGTCGCAAGCCGTAGGGTGTGAGTGCCTCGGCCAGCGCACCATCCGCCGCAAAAGGCTCGTTCGATGCGCCACCCATCAGGTTGGGAACGAGCATATTAAGGCTCTCTGCGCGACCATAGCTCCACGCCGTAGCATATTGCAGATCGAGACCCTCCGCAGCCTCCTCGGCTACGGCCAGCTCCGAGCCGCCACGAATCGTTTCGCTCTGGTGCTGCATCGTGTACCACAGCGGCGAGAAGTTCGATCCTACGCCCAACAGACCCGCCAGAGCGACCATCACCGTTGTCAGCGCAAAGCGTCGCAAAGCCCCCTCGCGCACCGCCTCAACCAACAGCGCGATCCACATCGCCGCCATAACCAGAATGAAGTAGTAGGTGATCTGCGGATGTCCTGCACCCACCTCCAACGAGGTGAACAGGGCGGTCATCGCCACACCTGCCCAGCGATTGCGCTTAAAGGCGTACCACACCGCACCGACCATCAACGGAGCATAGACCAACGCCCACATCTTCGTAATGTGTCCCGCGCTGATAATCAGGAAGAAATAGGTCGAAAGACCATAGGCCACCGCACCTACGACAGCCGGCCAGCGGCGCACCCTCATCATCAGCAACATAGCCCAAAAGGCTATCATTGCGAAGAAGATGAACGACATCGGCTGATCGATGACCTTCACCACGCGCCCCACCGAATGTTTGATCCACTCCGCAGGGTAGTAGGTGTTGATCAGATAGGAGGGCATACCGCCGAACATACGCCCCGTCCATTGCGGATCCTCGCCATAGCGGTCGCGCGAGTCGAGGATATCGCTTGTCATACCCTCATACTGCTTTACGTCGTGCTGTGCCAACACGCGGCCTTCGAATTGTGGCGCGAAATATGTCGCCGCAATCACAAAGAAGAGAGCGACGGGAGCGAGCCATCGAAGAGCCCAATCGGTTATCTTTTTCATCTCCATTTGTCAAAATCTTTTATATCAAACTGCAAAGTAACGAAAAATAGTTGGACAAGCGTGTCTTGATACCGAAAAATAACCGTATATTTGCAAATAAAAAATCATTCTATGGATACACTTGCAGCCATTCGCCGTCCGATCGAGGAGGATTTGTCGCACTACGAGGAGTTCGTGCGCCGATTCTTCAACGCCGAGACCGAACCGCTTCGCTCCATTCTCGAATATGTAATCTCGAACCGAGGCAAGGGCGTTCGCCCGATGCTCGTAATGCTCGCCGCAGGTATGCTCTCGCGCAACCCGCAAGCAGGTGCATCGCACCGCACGCTCCTCGCCGCATCGATTGTCGAGATGTTGCACACCGCCTCATTGATCCACGACGACGTGATCGACGAGTCGAATATGCGCCGAGGAAAGGCCTCGGTCAATGCTATGTGGCAGTCGCGTAACGCCGTTTTGGTCGGCGACTATATCCTCGCCAAGACCTTCGCAAATGGTATGCACAGCGGTCAGTATGATATTGTTACTCACGTTGTTGGAGCTATCGGTGAGCTGTGCGAGGGCGAGCTGATGCAGAGTGCCCACAGCCGCGCACTCGATATGACCCGCGAGGCATATCTCGACGTGATTTACAAGAAGACCGCAACGCTGCTCGGTATCAGTTCGTCGGTGGGTGCGCTGACCGTCGGAGCAACGTCGCAGCAGGTGGCCGATATGCGTCGCTTTGGAGATTGTATCGGTATGGCGTTCCAAATCAAGGACGATATTTTGGACTATACGCCCGATGCCGAGACGGGCAAACCGTCGGGTAACGATCTGCTCGAACATAAGATTACGTTGCCTATGCTCTGTGTTTTGGAGCAGAACGACGAGGCTGAACGTAAGGCGATTATCGAGCAGATTCGCAACTGTACGACCGAGGAGCAGAGCGTAGCCCTGCAACAGATGGTTGCCGAGCGCGGCGGTATCGCGGCGGCAGAGAGCACGATGCGCCAATATATCGAGAGTGCAACGCGCATCCTCTCGCACTATCCGCAATCGGAGTACCGCGATTCGCTGATGACTCTCTGTGCCTATATCGGCGAGAGAAATAAATAGATGGGCAACAGATAGGCAAAAAGATAAGTGCGAAAGAGTTGCGAAAGAAATAGTGCGAAAAAAATAGTTGCAAAATCAAAAAAATGCGCTAAATTTGTAGGACTTAGTCCGCACAACGACTAAACTAAATTAATCTTAAAATAAACTTATTTTCGTATGGAAAAACAGAAAAGTAACGTATTGGCTATCATCGTGATGATCCTGCTCTTCGGTATGATCTCGTTTGTAACCAATCTGGCTTCGCCTATGGGCGACGTGTTGAAACATCAGTTCGGCGTGGCTAACTGGATGGGTACGCTCGGCGTTTTCGCTAACTTCATCGCTTATGCCGTAATGGGTATCCCCGCAGGTAATATGCTCTCGAAGTTGGGCTACAAGAAGACCGCTCTGATCGCTATCGGCGTTGGTTTCATCGGCGTTGGTATTCAGACCGTTTCGGGCTTCGTTGGCAGCTTCGGTGTCTATCTGCTCGGTGCTTTCGTTGCAGGTTTCTCGATGTGTATGCTCAACATCGTTGTAAATCCGATGCTTAACAAGCTCGGTGGCGGTGGTAACAAGGGTAACCAGCTGATCCAGATCGGTGGCTCGTTCAACTCGTTGATGGGTACCGCAGTGATCATCCTGACCGGTCTGCTGATCCCCAACATCGCACAGGCTCAGATTAGCGACGTTAATGGTCTGATGTACACCGCATTGGCTATCTTCGCGCTGGCATTCATCGTTGTTTCGCGCACTGAAATTCCGGAGAATGCTCCCGCAGCTGCCGTTGCAGGCGAGAAGTCGAAGTATGGCCCGATGTCGTTCCGCCACTTCGTGCTGGGCGCAATCGCAATCTTTGTATATGTAGGTGTTGAGGTTGGTATTCCCAACGTATTGCAGAAGTGGTTGAACGAGGTTTCGACAACCGCTATCGCAGGTACCGTTGCAGGTACATATTGGTTCCTGATGCTCATCGGCCGTCTGGTAGGTGCAGCAGTAGGTAGCAAGGTTTCGGCAAAGGCTATGCTCTCGACCGTATCGATCGTAGGTCTGTGCCTGGTTGGTGGCGCAATGATCCTCTCGCCCGAAACGATGGTTAATTTGCCCGTATTCGACGGCGCAAAGGGCTTCGCAATGGCTAACGTACCCGTAAATGCAGCTCTGCTCGTATTGGTAGGTCTTTGCACCTCGGTTATGTGGGGCGGCATCTTCAACCTCGCAGTTGAGGGCCTCGGCAAGTACACCGAGAAGGCTTCGGGTATCTTTATGGCTCTGGTTTGCGGTGGCGGTATCCTGCCTCTGGTGCAGAACGCTATCGTTGATGCAACCGGCAACTACCTGGCAAGCTACTGGGTAATCATCGCAGGTCTGGCTTATATGTTGTTCTACGCGCTCATCGGCTCGAAGAACGTCAATAAGGACATCCCGACCGAGTAACGCATTACTCATCGCATAAAACATTTATAGCCGCGCTCCTTACGGGGGTGCGGCTTTTTTTGATTCAAGATTCAAAAAGCAAAATTGCATTTTTAATAAAAGTCCGAAAAAGCAAAAAGCAAAATTTCAGGGCGATTTCGAAGAAATCGTCAAGTTCAGCGGCTCGCGCAAACTTTGTTGCGCCCCCCCCCGCAGCCGCTGAACTTGGATTAATTGATAGCAAAGAAAAAGCCGCACTCAAAGAGCGCGGCTATAATCTTGAATTTTGAATTGCAAAGGCTTATCGCTTCATCACCTCCTGCTGCCATTTCCACGCAGCGGCGAGAGTCTCATCGAGCGAACGCTCGGCACGCCAACCCAACTCGTTGTTTGCCAGAGAGGTATCGGCCCAAATCAGAGTAATATCGCCTGCACGACGCGGCGCAATACGATAGTTCAATTTGAGATTATTGACACGCTCGAATGCTCGCACAAGCTCCAAAACCGACACACCGCGACCCGTCCCGATATTGAAAATCTCGAAGTCGCTCTTCGAACGACCCTCGATCATACGGCCAATCGCAACCACGTGGGCGCGAGCCAGATCGACAACATCGATATAGTCGCGGATGCACGAACCATCGGGGGTGTCGTAGTCGTCGCCAAAGACGCTCAAACACTCACGAATACCCGCCGCCGTCTGGGTGATGTAGGGCACCAAATTCTGCGGCACGCCGCGTGGCAACTCGCCAATCTGCGCCGAGGGGTGCGCACCAAAGGGGTTGAAATAGCGCAGAGCTATACCCTTCATACCCTCACTCACAGCCACCGTATCGCGCAAAATATCTTCGCACATCTGCTTGGTATTGCCATAGGGCGAGGTGGCAGGTTTGCGCGGTGTGTTCTCCGTAACAGGCTGAACATCAGCCTCGCCATATACCGTAGCCGAAGAGGAGAAAACAACATTGTGGCAGGCGTATTTGTTCATCAATTCGAGCAGGTTGATAAACGAACACAGATTGTTGCGATAGTACATCAGCGGCTTCTCGACCGACTCACCCACCGCCTTCGAAGCGGCAAAATGGATTACGGCATCGAAACGATACTTGCGGAAAACCTCCTCGAAGGCCTCACGGTCGCAGCAATCGACTTTTTCGAAGGGAATCTCCGCGCCCGTAATGCGGCGCACACCCTCAACGGCCAACTCATCCGAGTTCGACAAATTATCCACCAGCACCACGTCATACCCCGCCTCAACGAGTTCGACCGCCGTATGCGAGCCGATATATCCGGCCCCACCCGTAACCAAAACGCAACGTTTCATATCCTATCTTTTAACTCTATTCTTTACGATACAACAACAATTGCCGCACCATATTAAGCGTTAATCTTCTTAAATGCTATATTAATTCGAAGCACTCGCAATCTTCTTAACCAACTCTGCAATCTCCCTTGTTAGGGTTTTGATATTAGCTCTGTGGTCGCTAATATATTTTTGGCTGTAATATACACTTGAAGTTAAGGCATTGGCCAACTCTTTTTGAGCAACCTCCAATTGCGCTTTCTTGGATTTCAATTCGCGCTGTAAAACTGACGTATTGAATTTTTGATTCGAAGCGGACTTGAACGAGATCTGTTTAGCCATATTGCGGCTGGCCTGCTCAATTTGTTTCACATTCACATCCTTTTTACCGAGCAGAACAGCTACCGTAATCGCGGTACCGGCAGCAATTGCAAACGTAATCCACGTAACGGGATTAGCCCACAGACGCTTCTCCAACTTTTCGGGTTCAAGATATATATCCGACAAATCGTGCAGAATGTAGCGAGCCTTACATGCTAACCAATAAACTTGCGAATCTCGCCTTCTGTTTAACTCTGCAACTTTCTCACCATCAATTATATCATAATCGAAGTGGATCGAATCATCCGATACCTCCAAATAAGAGCCCTCACTGAAGACATCATCCAACATATATTCTGCCAAAGTGGTATCTTTGGGATAGGCTTTTTTGATGCTTTCGGGCGTATATTCAAGACGAAGCTTACGCAACTTTTTCAACGCCCCTGCTTCATCTTCGCCGATATATAAATGGAAAGAGTATTTGTACGTGTCGAGAGGGAGTTTAATGATCTCGGTACGATAAACTACCGTGAAATCATCATTGAATTGCGTAGCTCTCCATTCGGTCGTTTTGAAAGTTTCGTTTTGAGTATCAAGCGATGTATGGTTATACTCTCCAATCGGCTGCAAAAAATATACGTCTTGCATAGTCAATAATTTTTATGTCGGTCTTTTTAATAGGTATTTATCTTACAGATAGCCATAAACTTTATCTAACAAAGGTATGCAAAATTTGATTAAAAATCATACGGTAAGCGGATATTTATTGTCTCCAATCTTATAATATTTGGTAATCAATTCCTCAAAAAGTAACATATTTATCTAATTTTGTGTACCTTTGCCGAAAATTAAACCGAGGTAAGATATGGAAAACAGCTTATATGTGCGTGAAGATCGTTTCGATGAGAAGACTATCAGCGAGTTGATGGTCCATTATCGCGAGATTCTGCGCCTGCTGGGCGAGGACCCCGAACGCGAAGGTCTGCTCAAAACCCCCGAACGTGTGGCAAAGGCAATGGCCTTTATGACAAAGGGTTATGCCGAAGATCCGAAGCAGATCATCCAGTCGGCAATGTTCAAGGAGGACTATCGCCAGATGGTGTTGGTGAAGGATATCGAGCTCTACTCGATGTGCGAGCACCACATCCTGCCCTTCTTTGGCAAGGCGCACGTGGCATATATTCCCAACGGATATATCACCGGTCTGTCGAAGATCGCTCGCGTAGTCGAGTGCTTCGCTCGTCGCTTGCAGGTTCAGGAGCGACTGACGGTGCAGATTCGCGACTGTATTCAGGAGGCACTGAATCCACTGGGCGTGGCTGTTGTCATCGAGGCGGGACATACCTGTATGCAGATGCGCGGCATCCAGAAGCAGAATTCGGCCACCACAACCTCGGCCTTCACGGGCACCTTCCTCTCGGACCACCGTACCCGCGAGGAGTTCCTCAACCTGGTCGGCCACAAACTGCGCTAAACGGCCCCGCGCCAATTTCACATCAAGAAACAGATTACTCAATCATAAGAAGCCTGCCCTCTTTTCGGGGCAGGCTTTTTTATTGGGTTGTTACAAGTAGTTTCAGCTCGCGGCAAAATTATCGGATGTGTTTATTGTGAAAAATTTTTATTGTTTTTCGATAAAGGGTGGAATAAATTTTTTATCTTTGCAATATGTAGTTTTCAACTTGCGTTGAAACAAGGGCTGGATCATCAAAAAATTATGAACAATATGAAACGTCTATTCTTAACTCTTACATTGGTGATTGCGCTGGTTTTCAGTGCTTTTGCACAGAAAGTTCAGTTACATCTGATTCCCGATTCGCCGACTGCTACCTATGGCGTTGGTGAGCAGGCGAAGATGAAGGTCATTGCGCTCGACTGCGGCGTGGCGATCTACGATGCCGAGGTGAGCTACGAGGTGAGCGAGGACCTTATGCCCGCACGCGAGAAGAGCGTCGTAAAGCTCAAAGGTCCCGAAGCGACCATCAAGGTCGGCACGATGAAGAAGGCGGGTTTCCTACGCGTACGTGCAAAGATTGAGCACGACGGTAAGAGCTACTCGACCACCAAAACCATCGGTTTCGATCCGCACAAATTGGAGCCTACGACACCTATGCCGAAGGATTTCGATGAGTTCTGGCAGAAGGGTCTTGAACAGGTGGCAAAGGTGAAGCTCAACCCCAAAATGGAGTTGTTGCCTGAACGTTGCACCGAGAAGGTCAATAGCTATCTGGTTTCGTACGGAAACATCAACAATACACGTATGTACGGCATTTTGACCGTGCCCAAAGCCGAGGGTAAATATCCCGCTATCCTGCGTCTGCCGGGTGCGGGAGTGCACGCCATCGGTGGCGACACGAAGCACGCCGAGCAGGGTGTGATCATCTTGGAGATGGGTATTCACGGTATCCCCGTAAATTTCGATGCGGAGGTCTATGCGGCCCTCAACCGTCAGGCGGCACTTCGAGATTATGCAACGCTCAACCTCGACGACCGCGATGCGTACTACTATCGTCGCGTATTTTTGGGTTGCGTGAAGGGTGTTGAGTATCTGCTGTCGCTGCCCCAGTGCAACGGCAATGTCGGTACGCTCGGCGGCTCGCAGGGTGGTCTGTTGTCGATCGTGGTATCGAGTTTGGAGCCGAGAGTGAAGGCTTCGGCGATCTACTTCCCCGCATTCTGCGACCAGGAGGGTTACATCAACGGTCGCGCTGGCGGCTGGCCCCACACCTTCAAGTGGGAGGCTAATCGCACAAAGCAGATCATCGAGACGCAGCGTTATTACGATGCCTCGAACTTTGCTCGCGGTCTGAAAGCACCTGTGTTCTACGCATTTGGTTACAACGACGTAACCTGCGCTCCGACCACGACCTACGCTACATATAACATCATCACCGCCCCGAAGCAGATCTGCGTAAGCCCCGATACGGGCCACTGGCTACCTTCGGAGCACGTCGAGAAGATGTGGAATTGGATTATCGACGAATTGAAGAAATAAACAAATAAATATAGATTGTTATGAACTTTTTTAAGACCTTTTTGGCATCGTTGCTCGCATTCTTCGTTGCCAATTTCGTATGGTTTTTCCTTTTGATTATGTTCTTTGTGGGCGTGGCTGCGCTGTCGCAAAGTTCGACCACTACGGTCAGCCCGAAGTCGGTATTGCACATCGACCTCGCGGAGAGTATCGTCGATGCACCTGTCGATGATCCCTTCTCGACTTTCGATCCGATGTCGATGAATGTGCAGAAGAGCCTCTCGAATATGGATGTGATGCACGCCATCGGCGCAGCTGCACAAGACGATAACATCGAGGGTATCTACATCAATCTGACGGGCGCAGGTACCGTTACGCCCGCTCTGCTCGAAGAGATGCGCGGCTATCTGAACACCTTCAAGGAGAGCAATAAATTTATCATCGCCTATGGCGAGACCTACTCGCAGGGCGGTTACTATCTTGCATCGGTTGCCGACAGCATCTACCTCAACCCCGCAGGTCAGATGGATTGGCGCGGTCTGGCGATGCAGGTGATGTTCTACAAGGGCCTGCTCGACAAGTTGGGCGTAGAGCCGCAGGTGTTCCGCCACGGTACCTTCAAGTCGGCCGTTGAGCCCTATATCCTCAACCGTATGAGCCCCGCAAACCGTACGCAGATGGAGACCATCGCAAATTCGATCTGGGGCTCGCTGGTTAATGATATCGCCGAGTCGCGTAACCTTTCGATCGACTCGCTGAATATGTACGCTACCGAACTCTCGGCAATGATGCCCGCAGATGTTGTCGAGAACCGATTGATCGACGGCTTGAAGTATGAGGATGAGATTCAGGATATCCTGCGCGAGAAGCTCGAATTGGATGCCGATGAGGATGTCAATTTCGTTACGTTGGGCGAATATATTGCATCGAATCCCTACACCGAAACATACTCGGACAACAAGATCGAGGTGATCTATGCCGATGGTCAAATCGTGCAGGGTCGCAGTGCAAAGGGCACTCTCGGCTCGACAACGCTGGCCGAGCAGCTGGCCGAGGCACGTCTTGATGAGGAGGTTAAGGCTGTGGTTCTGCGCGTTAATTCGCCCGGTGGCTCGGCTCTCGCATCGGAGGTTATGTGGCGCGAAATGGAGTTGCTCCGTCAGCAGAAACCCGTAATTGTATCGATGGGCGACTATGCCGCAAGTGGTGGTTACTACATCTCGGCTCCGGCTGATGTGATCATTGCAGATGCCAATACGCTGACCGGCTCGATCGGTGTTTTCGGTCTGATGTTCAATGCCGAGAAGACCTTACAGAATAAGTTGGGCGTGTCGATCGACGTTGCCAAGACCAACCCCTCGGCCGATATGGGCTCGTTCCATCGTGGCGTAACAGCTTCGGAGCGCGAGTTTATGATGAAGGGTATCGAAGAGGTATATTCGACCTTCGTAAATCACGTTGCCGACGGTCGTAATATGACCTTCGACTCGGTCGATGCAATCGGTCAGGGTCGCGTTTGGACGGGTAGCGACGGCAAGCGTATCGGTCTGGTTGATGAGATCGGTGGCTTGCAGTATGCGATCTCGGTTGCAGCCGATAAGGCAGAGTGTCTGGATGACTATATGATACGCGAATCGACGGGCGAGCCGACCGGTTTTGCGGCTATTATGAACCAGATTTCGGCACGCATCGCAGATCGTAAGATTCGCAAAGAGATGGGTGTTTTCTACAATGATTACTGCACATTGCGTGCGTTGATGGAGAACGAGGGTGTTCAGGCTCTGGCTCTGCCCATCAAGATTCAGTAAGCGAAAATAGCCGACCGAGATTCGGAAATTCAAAAAAGTGGCTTCTGCTTCGGCGGAAGTCGCTTTTTTTGTGCTATTATCCATAGAAAATTCGTATATTTGTAAGTTGGTGAAGAGTTTATTTTATTCAAAAAGTAAAACTCAAAACAGTAAGACTTGCAAAAACAGATTAACAACGAACAAAGAATAATTAACAACAATATGAACAAGGATTTATTGGTTAAATTACTTTCCTCGATCGTTCATCCCGAAACGGGTAAAAATCTCGTTGAGAGCGACTTGGTTTCGATGGCCGAACTCGATGGAGGAAAGGTTGTACTTAACCTTATGATGGCAAAGCCGCGCGATCCCTTTGCCGTTAAGATCAAGAGTCGCATCGAGGAGCTGGCTGCCGAGATGATGGGCGAGGAGGCTGCACTGCTGACCATCATCATCCGCGAGCAGGCCCCCAAACAACCCAAACCGCAACCCCGTTCGGCGGCCGAAAATATCCGCAAGGTGATCGCAATCGCATCGGGTAAGGGCGGCGTAGGTAAATCGACCGTAACGGCAAATTTGGCTGTGGCTCTGCGCAATGCGGGCTATAAGGTTGGTATTTTAGATGCCGATGTCTATGGTCCCTCGCAGCCGAAGATGTTTGGCGTTGAGGAGTATATCCCCGAAATGCGCGAGCGCGATGGTGCCGAGTATATGGCCGCAGCCGAGGTTATGGGTATCAAATTGATGTCTATCGGCTTCTTTATCGCCTCGGATGATGCGCTTGTGTGGCGCGGCCCGATGGCTAATAACGCCCTGCGCCAGATGATCCACCAGACCGAGTGGGGAGCGTTGGACTATCTGCTGATCGACCTGCCGCCGGGTACGGGCGATATCCATTTGAGTGTGATGTCGGAACTTACGATCGATGCGGCAGTTATCGTTACCACGCCGCAGCAGGTGGCTCTGGCTGATGTTCTGCGCGGAATACGTATGTTCAAAGCCGAGAAGATCGATATTCCCGTAGCCGGTTTGATCGAAAATATGGCGTGGTTCACTCCGCGCGAGCTACCCGATAACCGTTACTACATCTTCGGTCGCGGTGGCGGTCGCGCTCTTGCCGAGAAGGAGGGTGTTGATTTCTTGGGCGAAGTGCCTATTATTCAGTCGGTTATGGAGGGTGCAGATTGCGGTCGTCCCGCCTCGTCGTTCGATGTCGATACGGAGATGTACTATCGACAGATTGCCGAGAAGATCGTTAAGAATGTCGGTTAATAACCCTCGATATTGTCGATAAAGGTTGTTAATAACGGTTGAAACCGCTGTTGAAAGTTGTGAAACAAACGGTCGATAACTTTTCACACTTTCTGCCGAAAAAAATTTGGAAATTTAGGTTAGACACTCGTATAATGTGCGGGGTGGATTTTCCAAATTAAAATGTTGAAATTCGATTGACAGCAACAGAGTCTATTTTTACGATGAAATGTTAAAAGTTGAGAGCTGTTAATTTGTCAATAGATGATAATAACAACTGTTAAAAACTATAAACAAACTGGTAGTAATCAAGAATTTGATAAGGAGAATAAATGTTACCAAAAAGTTGATAAACCAATTCGATTACCCTTTTCGTTGGAGTTATCGACATTATCAACACCCTTTATTCTTATTCTTTTTTATTTATTTTTATAAAGTATTAAATTAAAAACAATAAAAAGCAATGGCTGACAACAAACTCGTGGCCGAGCGTATCGCCCAACTCAAAAAGGAGAAGCAGGCCGTAATTCTGGCACACTACTACACCGCCCCCGAAGTTCAACAGGTAGCCGACTTTGTTGGCGACTCGTTAGCTCTGGCTATCGAAGCGGCAAAGACCGATGCTCGTGTGATCCTCTTCGCCGGTGTTCACTTTATGGCCGAGACCGCAAAGGTGCTCTGCCCCGATCGTAAGGTTTTGATTCCCGATCCGGAGGCGGGCTGCTCGTTAGCGGATTCGTGCCGCGCCGAGGATCTGGCCGAGTTCCTGCGCGATTATCCCGACCATAAGGTGGTGTCGTACGTAAATACTACGGTCGGCGTGAAGGCTCTGACCGATGTCTGCTGCACCTCGTCGAATGCATTGAAGGTGGTGCAGTCGATTCCCGAAGATCAGCCGATCGTATTCGGTCCCGATCGTAATCTTGGCTCATATATCCAGAAGCTGACAGGTCGCAAAAATATGGTACTGTGGAATGGTGCCTGCCACGTGCACGAGGAGTTTTCGCTCGCGGGCGTGCAGCGTTTGAAGGCCGAGCATCCTGCGGCGAAGGTTGTTGTGCATCCCGAATGTAAGGCCGAGTTAGTTGCCGAGGCTGACTATACGGGCTCGACAGCAGGTATTATCGACTATTGCGGAAAGGTTGATTCAGAGGAGTTTATCGTTGTTACCGAGGCTGGTATTATGTTCGAGTTGGAGCGTCGCTACCCCTCGAAGCGATTTATCCCTGCGCCTCCTGCAAGCCCCGCGACGGGACACGGTTGCAACGAGTGTAAATATATGAAGATGGTAACTTTGGAGAAGATCGTAGCGGCATTGGAGAACGAACAGCCCGAAATAGAACTCGACGAGGCTACCCGCACCGCCGCCGAGCGTTCGATCCGAAATATGATTGCGATTAAGTAAATTCACAAGTTCTTCTTTTAGTTATTCTTATTATTAATTTGAATTTAATAATATAAATAGAAATAGAAGAAAAAGAGGAATACTCTCAAAAAGAGTAACAATTTCGGTGGTGAAGCCCTATCTTTGCAATTATCTTTACAATTAAATATATATAGATAAAAAATAAACAATATAAAAGAGTATGAAAATCAAGAATTTAGTTATTTCGTTGGTATTAGCGGCGGGATTTGTTCTGCCTGCGCAGGCCGATGAGGGTATGTGGCTGCTGCCCTATATCCAGAAGATGAACATTAAGGATATGAAGGCAAAGGGTTTGAAACTCTCGGCCGAGGATATCTATTCGGTTAATAATAATTCGCTCAAAGATGCAATCGTGATCTTCGGTAGCGGTTGTACGGGCGAGGTGGTGTCGAGCGAGGGTCTGCTCCTTACAAATCACCACTGTGGCTACGGCTCGATTCAGGCGTTGAGCAGCGTCGAGCACGACTACCTCAAAAATGGTTTCTGGGCTATGACGCGCGAGCAGGAGCTGCCCGCACCCGGTTTGCAGGTGCGTTTCGTGCGCCAGATTATCGATGTTACGGCTGAGATGGTGGGCAATATTCCCTCGACCGCAGGCCAGCAGGAGTATGACAAAATCACCCGCGAAAACCGCACCAAGCTGATGAAGAAACTCGAAAAGAAGTATCCCGAAATGGAGCTTTCGATTAAATCGTTCTTCGGTGGTAATCAGTACTTTGCATTTGTTATTGAGGTCTTTTCCGACGTGCGTCTGGTAGGTACTCCTCCCACTTCGATCGGTAAGTTCGGTGGCGATACCGACAACTGGATGTGGCCCCGCCATACGGGCGACTTCTCGATGTTCCGTATCTATGCCGATAAGAACAACAAGCCCGCAGCTTACTCGCCCGATAACGTACCCTACAAGCCAGCAAAGCACCTGAAAGTGTCGTTGGCGGGTGTTGAGGAGGGCGACTACACGATGATTATGGGCTTCCCCGGCTCGACCCAGCGTTATATGACCTCGTACGAGATCGACGAGATGTTGAAGGTTACCAACCCGCAGCGTATCTATATCCGTGGCGAGCGTCAGGCGATCCTCAAAGAGGATATGCAGGCAAGCGATAAGATTCGCATCCAGTATGCCTCGAAATATGCCTCGTCGTCGAACTATTGGAAGAATTCGATCGGAATGTCGCGCGGCGTCGAGAAACTCAATGTAAAGGCTAAAAAGGAGGCACAGGAGCAGTCGTTCCAGAGCTGGGCTAATGCCAACACTCTGCCCGAAGAGGGTTATATGGATGCGCTGAAAAATATCCGCGAGGCTGTCGAGGAGCGCGAGGAGGCAACAGCAACCTCGCAGTATCTCTCGGAGGCCTTCCTGCGTGCCGTTGAGTTTATGATGCCCGCGATGCGTTACAGCAATATGAAGCAGATGTCTGACGTGGATCGCGCCAAGAAGCAGGCCGAGTCGTTCTTCAAGGATTACAGCCCCTCGACCGACCGCAAGGTGGCAAAGCGTATGCTGACTATCGTGCGCGAAAATATGAAGACTCTGCCCTCGTTCTATGCCGAGGAGGTCGATGCAAAGTTTGGTGGCGACATCAACGCTTATGTCGATTATCTCTTTGATAATTCGATATTTGTCGATGAGGCCAAGACGATGGCTTTGATCGAGAATTTCGATGCGGAGAGGGTTGCTGCCGACCCCGCAATTCCGATGGTTAAGTCGGTCTATGATATGTACTACAAGGCTGCAATGGCAGCGCGTGAGTCGGGTGCGAAGTACGCCGAGGGCCACCGCAAATAT
The DNA here is from genome assembly GCA_045605245.1 of Alistipes sp. Lineage (GTDB taxonomy): Bacteria > Bacteroidota > Bacteroidia > Bacteroidales > Rikenellaceae > Alistipes. The sequence continues at coordinate 18,614 of JAZUPN010000045.1, forward strand.
ATCGCAGGTTTGATGATGCAGCAGCCCGACAAGATGTGGTACTCGGACGCCAACTTTACGATCCGTCTGACCTATGGTAACGTAGGCGCATACGATCCGAAGGATGGCGTTATGTATAAATATTACACCACGTTGCGCGGTGTGATGGAGAAGGAGGATCCCTCAAATCCGATGGAGTTCACCGTTCCTGCGCGTTTGAAGGAGCTCTACGAGCAGAAGGACTTCGGTCGCTATGCCGACCGCAATGGCGAGTTGCGCGTAGGTTTCATCTCGAACAACGATATTACGGGTGGTAATTCGGGTAGCCCCGTTATGAATGCTCGTGGTGAACTGATCGGTCTGGCCTTCGACGGCAACTGGGAGGCAATGAGTGGCGATATCGCCTTTGAGCCTGATTTACAGCGCACTATCTCGGTTGATATCCGTTACGTTCTGTTCGTTATCGACAAGTTCGCAGGCGCAGGCCATCTGGTTGATGAGATGACGCTGGCGAAGTAGTCCGCTTCGATCTGCGTAAATCATAATTGAGCCGTGCCTTCGGGTGCGGCTTTTTTTGATTCTGTTTTTTGATCGCGTTGAGCGTTTTTTAATTGTGAATTGTGATTAAAAATGGCTGTGCGCTTTCGTTTTCATCCGAAAATAGCTATATTTGTATGTTAATTGGATAATTATATACATATACAACATAAAATGAAAAAAGAGTTTAAGCGCTATTTAGTTACCTCTGCGCTCCCCTATGCCAACGGCCCTGTCCATATCGGCCACTTGGCAGGTGTTTATGTTCCGTCGGATATCTATGTTCGTTATTTGCGTCAGCGCGGTGCTGATGTTATCTCGGTATGTGGTAGCGACGAGCACGGTGTGCCCATTACGATCAAAGCCCGTAAGGAGGGTGTAACGCCGCAAGATATTGTAGATAAGTATCATAACATAATCAAAACTTCGTTCGAGCGTCTTGGTATGTCGTTCGATATCTATTCGCGTACCTCGTCGGCAACTCACGCCAAGACCGCGTCGGATTTCTTCCGCACGTTGTACGACAAGGGCGAATTTACCGAGGCAACCTCGCAGCAGTACTACGACGAGGAGGCACAGACCTTCTTGGCTGACCGCTACATTACGGGTACCTGCCCCAAGTGCGGCAACGATCGCGCCTATGGCGACCAGTGCGAGAAGTGCGGCTCGACACTCAATGCGACCGATCTGATTGATCCGAAGAGTGCCGTTTCGGGCTCGAAGCCTGTTATGCGCGAGACGAAGCATTGGTACCTGCCCCTCGATAAGCACGAGCAGATGTTGCGCGAGTGGATTTTGGAGGGTCATAAGGAGTGGAAATCGAATGTCTATGGCCAGTGCAAGAGCTGGTTGGACGGCGGTCTGCAACCCCGTGCCGTGAGCCGCGATTTGGATTGGGGTATCCCCGTTCCGGTTGAGGGTGCCGAGGGTAAGGTGCTCTACGTATGGTTCGATGCTCCGATTGGCTATATCTCTGCTACAAAGGACCTTACACCCGATTGGGAGAAGTATTGGAAGAGCGAAGATACCAAGATGGTACACTTCATCGGCAAGGATAATATCGTCTTCCACTGCATTGTTTTCCCCTCGATGTTGAAGGCTCACGGCGGCTATATCCTACCCGAAAATGTGCCTGCAAACGAGTTCCTGAACCTCGAAGGCGATAAGATTTCGACCTCGCGTAATTGGGCTGTTTGGCTGCACGAGTACCTCGATGAGTTCCCCGGCAAGGAGGATGTTTTGCGCTATGTTCTGTGCGCAAATGCTCCCGAAACAAAGGATAACGACTTCACTTGGAAGGACTTCCAGGCTCGCAACAACAACGAGTTGGTTGCAATTCTCGGTAATTTCGTCAATCGCGCGCTGGTGCTGACCCAGAAGTATTACGATGGCGTTGTTCCCGCGGCGGGCGAGTTGAACGACTACGACCGCGAGACGCTGGCCGAGATGCCCCGCATTCGCAAGGCGTTGGAGGAGAGCATCGAAAGCTACCGCTTCCGCGAGGCGTTGAAGGAGGCTATGAACCTGGCTCGTCTGGGTAATAAATATCTGGCCGACACCGAGCCGTGGAAGGTCGTAAAGACTGATCCTGAACGAGTTAAGACCATTCTGAACATCGCTTTGCAGATCACTGCCGAGCTCTCGATTGCCATCGAGCCCTTTATGCCGTTCTCGGCTGCGAAGATTATCAAGATGCTCAACATTGAGAAACTCGATTGGGAGCGTCTGGGCGATGCAGAGGTGATTCCCGCAGGCCACGTGATTGGCAAGGCGGAGCTTCTGTTTGAGAAGATCGAGGATAGCGTTGTTGAGGCGCAAGTAGCTAAATTACAGGCAACTAAGGCTGCAAATGAGGCCGCTGAAAAGGAGGCCGAGCCGCAGAAAGCAGAGTGTTCGTTCGACGATTTCCAGAAGATGGATATCCGCGTTTCGACCATTCTCGCTGCCGAGAAGGTTGCCAAAACAAAGAAACTTTTGAAGCTTACGGTCGATACGGGTATCGACACCCGCGAGATCGTTTCGGGTATCGCCGAGCACTTCACACCGGAGGAGTTGGTTGGTCGTCAGGTGTTGGTTTTGGTCAATCTTGCACCCCGCGAATTGAAGGGTACGCTCTCGCGCGGTATGGTGCTGATGGCCGAGGATGCCGACGGTAAGCTGGTTCTGCTCTCGCCCGAAAAAGAGGTCAAGAGCGGATCAATTGTAGGCTAACAACCTAAAACACAATTATATATGCAAAATTTAGATTGGGGATCTTTGGGATTCTCATACACTAAAACAAAGTACAATGTTCGTGTAGTTTATCGCGATGGCGCTTGGGGCGAGATCGAGGTAAGCGATAGCGAATATATTCCGATGCACATTGCCGCGTCGTGTCTGCACTACTCGCAGGAGGCTTTCGAGGGTTTGAAGGCCTATCGCGGTGTCGATGGCAAGGTGCGTATGTTCCGCGTTGATGAGAACGGTAAGCGTCTGCAACGTTCGGCCGAGTACCTCTGTATGGCTGTTCCGCCGCTGGAACTCTTCGAGGAGGCGTGCCGCAAGGTTGTCGAGCTGAATATGGACTTTATGCCCCCCTATGGTACAGGTGCGACGCTCTATCTGCGTCCTCTGTTGATCGGCACAAGTCCGCAGCTCGGCGTTGGTCCGACGAAGGAATATACGCTGATTGTCTTTGCGTCGCCCGTTGGTCCTTACTTCAAGAGCGGCTTCAAGCCTATCCGCGTGATGATCGACCGCGACCACGACCGCGCTGCACCGAAGGGTACGGGCCACGTTAAGGCGGGCGGTAACTATGCCGCTTCGATCTATTCGGGTGTTCAGGCACACGACAAGGGTTTTGCCAATGTGCTCTATCTTGACGCTGCCGAGCGCAAGTATATCGAGGAGTGTGGCGCGGCGAATTTCTTTGGTATCAAGGAGGGCAAGTACATTACGCCGAAGTCGGGTTCGATCCTTCCGTCGATTACCAATATGAGTCTGCGTCAGATTGCCGAGGATATGGGTTTGAAGGTCGAGCAGCGTAACATTCCCGTCGAGGAGCTTCCGACTTTCGACGAGGTTGGTGCTTGCGGCACTGCGGCTGTGATTTCGCCCATCGGCTCGATCTATGATCCCGTTTCGGGCGAGACGTTGGTCTATGGCGACGGCACCGAGGCGGGCGAGATGAGCGTGAAGATGTACAACGAGCTTCGCGGTATCCAGTTCGGTGAGGTCGAGGATCGCCACGGCTGGTGCACAATCATCGAGGGCTAAACCGAGCGCGGTTGCACGTTTTCGACACATTTTCGATCGATTGCACAATTCAAAATTCAGGGTCGTTCTTCGGAACGACCTTTTTTATTGCGATTTTGAAATTGTTTATTTTTTGAGAAATCTTTTCGATTTTTACCATTTTTTGAAAATATCGCACCAAAATCGAGCAGTTTTTCACACAAACTCGTTAAAAATATAAAATTTTCTCTGTATCTGTTTTCAAAGTCGCAAAACCAAACTTCTCTCGCGCGGAGTGTTCCACGTGGAACACTCTCCATTGGCCAAATACCAATAAAAAGGCCGCGCAATGCGCAGCCTAATTGCTTATCAATTGCAACTCGCAGGTTGTTCCACGTGGAACATTATCGGCCAAAATATACCAGCAAAACATTGATGTCGGCGGGCGAAACTCCGGGGATGCGCGATGCCTGACCGATAGTCGCAGGGCGAATCTTCGTCAGCTTTTGGCGAGCCTCGATGGTCAGCGACTGCAACGAATGGTAATCAAAGCCGTTGGGAATGGCGATATTCTCCAATCGGCGCATCTTCTCGGCGATATATTGCTCACGCTCGATGTATCCGCGATACTTAACCTGAATCTCCGCCTCCTCAATCGCTTCGGCCGAAATCTCCTCGCGCTTGATGTAGCGAGCGAGTTTCGGGAAGTGCGCCGCAAGACCTTCGAGGGTAACATTGTTGCGTAGCAAGACATCGTAGAGCTTGCGACCCTGCGACAGCGGGCCCGCGCCAACCTCGTTCAGGTAGCTGTCGAGATCTTCGGGCGTAACGCTCTGGCGGCGCAGATAGGCGATAAGTGCCTCGACGTGCTCGCGTTTTTGCTCACAAATATCCATTCTTCGGCGTGTAGCAAGACCAATTTCGAATGCTTTCGGAGTCAGTCGCAGGTCGGCATTGTCCTGTCGCAACAAAATTCGGTGCTCGGCACGCGAGGTGAACATTCGATAGGGCTCATCGACACCCTTTGTTACAAGGTCGTCGATCAGCACACCGATATAGGCCTCGTCGCGTCGCAAGACGAAAGGCTCCTTGCCCGACAGTTTCAGATGGGCGTTGATACCCGCCATCAGACCCTGCGCGGCGGCCTCTTCGTAGCCCGTCGTTCCGTTGATCTGACCGGCGAAATAGAGGTTATCGACGAGCTTGGTTTCGAGTGTGTGGTGGAGCTGCGTAGGCGGAAAATAATCATACTCAATGGCATAGCCTGCACGATAGATATGCACATCTTCCAAACCTCTAATCTTCTGTAATGCAGCTACTTGCACCTCAAAAGGCAGCGACGACGAGAAGCCGTTAAGATAGTATTCGTTTGTTCTTCGGCCTTCGGGTTCGAGGAATAATTGGTGCTGTTCCTTGTCGGCGAAGGTGCGCAGTTTATCTTCGATACTTGGGCAGTAACGCGGCCCGCGACCCTGAATTACACCCGTAAACATCGGCGAGCGATCGAAGCCCTCGCGCAGCTCGGCGTGTACTTCGGACGAGGTATAGACCAAAAAGCAGGGTAACTGATGTTTAACAGGCTCTGTATCAGGCATAAACGAGAATTTCGAAGGCGTTTCGTCGCCATATTGCGGCTCAATCGACTCGAAATCGATCGTGCGCGCATCGAGGCGTGCGGGTGTTCCTGTCTTCATTCGATCGACCTCGAAACCCATCGCAACGAGCGACGCTGTGATGCCGTGCGATGCTGCATCGCCTGCGCGACCGCCCTCGGCGCGATTCAATCCGCAGTGCATCACGCCCTCCAAGAAGGTGCCTGCGGTCAGCACAACGGCCTTTGCGCGGAACTCTACACCCATCTGCGTACGCACGCCGACAACGCGCGGGAGAGTGCCCTGCGAGCTTTCGCTCTGCTCGAAAATGAGCTCCGTCGCGCTATCCTGCCAGAGGTAGAGTCGCCACGTATTTTCGAGCGTACGTCGCCACTCGGCCGAGAATTCGGCCTTGTCGCACTGCGCACGCGGACTCCACATCGCGGCACCCTTCGAACGGTTCAACATTCGGAATTGGATCGTTGTCAGGTCGGTGATACGTCCCATCTGGCCGCCCAGCGCATCGATTTCGCGCACGATCTGTCCCTTTGCCACGCCACCCACCGCGGGGTTGCACGACATCGAGGCATACTTGCTCATATCCATCGAGATAAGCAGCGTGCGCGAGCCAAGATTTGCCGCCGCCGCTGCCGCCTCGCAACCTGCGTGGCCGCCGCCAATGACTATGATATCGTATTCGGTTCTCATCCTTTTTTACAGTTCTATCATCGTTTCCAGAAGGCCAAATATTTGTCCTCCTTGCGGTGCATTTCGCGCTCGGCACGGGGCGTTTTATCCTTCTGACCGCAGAGGTGCAGCACGCCGTGAACAACCACTCGGCGCATCTCTTCGAGGCGCGTGACTCCAAATTGCGCAGCATTGTCGGCAACCGTCTCAACGTCGATATAGATCTCGCCATTGATCACACCCTCGCCGCGCAGGTCGCTCTCGTCGAAGGTGATGATGTCGGTGTAGTAGTCGTGTCCGAGGAAGTCGCGGTTGATCTGCAAATGGCGCTCCGCCGAGCAGAAGATGTAGTTGATCTCGCCAACCTTGTAGCCTTCCTCGCGAGCTACCTCTGTGAGCCACTCGCGTGTGCGACGTTTTTCGGGCAGACGGTACGAACACGAGTCGTTGAAATATCTGATTGCCATAGTTTTATCTGAATTTGCGTTGTTTGTCTATTTGAGCCACTCGTCGGCATCGAGCGTGTCGCCATTGGGCGAGAAGAGGCCGAAAACGAGCTTATATTCGGTCTTTCCCGACGCATCGACACTCTGGCCGACCGTTCCAATTGCCTGACCGACCGAGACTTTCTGGCCCTCCTTGACGGTCGCTGTGGCCATATTCGAATAGGTGGTGAAATATTGGCCGTGTCCGATCAGAACGATGTATGATTTTGTATTTCTGTTGTACGAGACGCGCATCACCTCGCCATTGAAGACTGACTTCACCTGTGCCCCCTTTGCGCCCGTAATCTCGGCGATGTCGCTACCATTTGGCTTGATGCGACCACCCGCAACGGGCATCGGCAGACGACCGCGATTGTCCTTAATATTGCCGCCGACCGTCGCTCCACCCTTCGATTTACGGGTCGAATTGACGATGCGCTCCAACTCGCGGCGATGCTCCTGCTGCGCTTTGAGAATCTTCTTCTCGCGCGAGGAGAGCGAGCTGACACGCTTCTTGTAGTCGCGCTCGTTGGCCGAGAGTTTTTTCAGTTCGGCATTATGTTTGTTGCGAGCCTCTTGCAGTGTAACCTTTTCTGCATCAAGCGTTTTGCGTGCGCTGTCGAGCTGTATCGTGAGCGAGTCGATCTGTGCCACCTTCCTCTGTCGGGCATCATTCACAAGGCGAATTGCCGCGATGCGACGCGTCGCCGAATTGAAATCGTCAGACGAAAAGAGGTATGTGGTGAAGTTCTGCTGGCGGTAGTTGCGATATGCCACGCGCACCATTTCGGCGTACTCCTCTTGCAGCTCGGTGCGTTGCTTCGAGAGCTCGTCGATCTGTCGCGTGAGCTGATTGATGTTGCCATTGAGCGCATTCATCTGCGAATTGACCTCGCCGACCAACTTGCGACGCTTGCCGATCAGGCGCGAGAGCTTATTGACCTCGGCCTGCGCCGACTTTTTGTCCTTGCGGATCGAGGAGATTTGTCGCTCGTATTCGGCAATTTGCGAATTGAGTCGGTCGATACTCTGCTGCATTGCCGTTGCAACTTTACCCTTGCTCTGTGCCGAGAGGGTGAATGTGGCCATCGAGGCGATGCAGAGGAGGGTTAGAAGTATGGTAACAAATTTACGCATAGTAGTTTATCACTTTTTTAGCTTTCCCAATCGAGCCTCGATTTCAGCCTTGTCGTAGCCGCCGTCGCGAGCCTTTTCCCAATAGATGCGAGCCATAAAATTCTCGCCCAGAGCGTGCAGAATGTCGCCATAGTGGCACATCAACACCTCGCTCTGCGTCTGGTCGAGAGCTATGGCCTGGCGCATTGCCTTCTTCGCCTCCTCGTAGCGACCGAGCTTGTAGAGGATCCACGCATAGGTGTCGAGGTAGGTCGAATTGTTACGCGATATCTCGATCGCGCGGCTGCTCATTTCGAGCGCACGCTCCAAATCGCGCCCCTTCTCGGAGAGGAAATAGGAGTAGTTATTCAGCAGACCCGCATCGTCGGGCAGCAGTTTGAGAGCCTTTTCGTAGCTTCGGAAGGCCGCTTTGTGGCGGTTGTCGGAGTATTGCGCATCGCCGATCATTGAGAGCGTGGCTCCGCGCAACGAGTCGCTGTCGATACGTTTCAGAGCCTCGACAAAGGCCTCCTCGGCCTTGCGATATTGGTGATTTACAAGGTAATAGGTTCCTCGACGAAGGATGAACTCCGCGCGGTCGGGGAAACGCTCCATCGCACGACGGGTGTAGTACTCGACCGAGTCGGCACGCTTCTTAAAACTCTCGATGTCGAGGATCATATTGAAAATCTCGACACGCGGCACCGAGTCATTGACGTGCGATTTGTAGATCTCCAACGCGCGATCCATATCGCCCGTCGTGATCAGGTGGCCCGTATAAAGTTCCATCGCCTCGTAGTCGTCGGGATGGGTTACAGCGACGGTCATCGCCAACTGATTGAGCTGGCCGTAGTACTGTTTATAGTACTCGATATTAGAGGTTAAACGCTTGAAATTCTCGATCTTACCCTTCAACGGAATTCGTTTCGACGAGTAGAGCGGCACGAGTGTTCGCAGGTAGTTCAGATGGTCGTTGCGGCGACCGTAGTAGTCGTTCAGCGAGCCCAGAACATCGACACTCGTCGAGTCGAGCGCAAGGGCCTTCTGGTAATTGACCATCGCCAGCGAATCCTTCTGTGCGTGGGCATACAATTCGGCCGCAATGATGTAATTTTCAATATTATAGGGGTCGGCCGCAATCAACTCTTCGGACTGCTTCAACGCGCGATCATACTGCGCCGTTGCCACCAAAAGTTGGCGTTTGAGGGGCGAGATCGCCTCGTGAATTCCGAAGCGCATCTCGGCCGAATCGAGCACGATAATCGCCGAGAAAGGTTGCTCCTTCTCGCTGTACAACATCGCCAAAATGCGGTGATTTTCAGGGTTATTGCCCTGCAAACGGAGCATATTGTTGTAGATACGGATGCCGTCGTCGTACTGCTCGCGGAAGATTTGCAGACGACCGAGCTGCGCATTGTACCAGACGTTGTTCGTGTCGGTGCGATAGGCGCGACGGCTGTATCGCTCGGCCTCGTCGTTGTCCAACGTGGCGAGCATCGCGGCAGTGTGGTAGGCGGCGGGAGCGTAGGCGGTGTCGAGCTGCAAAGCGCGCTCGAAATGGTGGCGTGCCAGAGCCGAATCTTCGTGCAGGCGATAGGCCTTCAAACCCTCGATATAGTGCCACACTTTGTGCGCCTCGGCGGGATAATCGCTCGGCGGCGTGGTGTCGTGCTTGATAGTTAAAGTGCTGTCAATCAGCATTGCAGGCGTTATCTTGGGCGCAGTACCTTGGGGCAATGCTCCACACGAGAACATCGCCAACGCGAGAACCATCACTGCGGTCCGTATTACACCTCCGTAACGCATTGATTGATAGCTTTTTGGTATTAGTTTCGCCCCCTCGACCACGGCCGAAGGGGCGAAATAGAGTCATTGCAATTAGAGTGCCGAGTCGAATTGGTGCAGGAAGCGCACGTCGTTCTCGAAATAGAGACGCAGATCCTTCACACCATATTTGAGCATTGCGATACGCTCGACACCCATACCGAATGCGAAACCGCTATACTCTTCGGGGTCGATACCGCTGGCTTTCAATACGTTAGGATCGACCATACCGCAACCCATAATTTCGAGCCAACCGGTGCCCTTGCAGACGTTGCAGCCCTTACCGCCGCACAGATTACACGAAACATCGACCTCGGCCGAAGGCTCGGTGAAGGGGAAGTACGAGGGGCGCATACGGATCGTTGCGCTCTCGCCGAACATCTCTTTTGCGAAGTAGAGGATCGACTGCTTCAAGTCGGCAAACGACACATTTTTATCGATATAGAGGCCCTCGACCTGGTGGAAGATGCAGTGTGCGCGATACGAAATCGCCTCGTTACGGAACACGCGACCGGGGCAAACCACGCGGATCGGCGGACGCTGGTGCTCCATCGTGCGCACCTGAATCGACGAGGTGTGGGTACGCAGCAGCACATCCTTCTGGTTGGGCTCGTCAGAGTTCTTCTCAACGAAGAATGTATCCTGCATATCGCGTGCAGGGTGCTCCATCGGGAAGTTGAGCGACGAGAATACGTGCCAATCGTCCTCGATTTCGGGGCCGTCGGCGATGGTGTAGCCCAGACGCGAGAAGATGTCGCAGATCTGGTTACGCACGAGCGAAATGGGGTGGCGCGAGCCGAGTTGCTCGGCCGAGCCGGGGCGAGTCATATCGCCGATGAGCGATGCAGCGTCGGCAGCACCCGCTTCGGCCTCGGCTTTGAGCGTTGCGATGCGCTCCTGTGCGAGGTTTTTGAGCTGGTTGATCTTCTGTCCGAGTTCGCGTTTTTGTTCGGGAGCTACGGTTTTGAACTCCTCCATCAGTCGGTTGAGTTCGCCTTTTTTGCCGAGGACTTTAATTCTAAACTCCTCAATTTCAGCGGGATTCTTTGAATCGAACGCTTCGACTTCGGCGAGCAATGTTGCTATTTTCTCTACCATTGGTTTTGTTATTTTATTGTTTTTCGTGATTTTACGTAAATATTACCAAGCTACAAAGTTAGAAAATAATTTGGATATGCCCTACTTTCTGTGGCTGATATTCGCACGTTTCGCTGAAAAAGGCAAAAACTATGTTTTTGCACGTGTGCGTAAAGGGCTGTTTTTCCCCTTTGCCGAGCATAAAAAACCACGCTCGAAAGCGTGGTTGCAACTCTATTTTATCTCTTATTTCGTTTGGGTTGCTGGTGCTGACTCCGACCCGTTTTCGGATATGTCGATGAGCCTTTATGCGGGCGTGAGGTGTCGGCTCCCTTCTGCGAACGAGCAGAGATGGCACCCTTTTGCGGGCGCGAGGAGTGCTGACCTTCGCGGAAGAAATAGGCCTTTTGGCGACGTTTATCGTCTTGATTACGAGCCACATATAGTTTTTTGCCCGTGTAGGGATCGATGCCCGTATAGAACATTACCGACGAGAGAGTCATCGGGGTCGGCGTGAGGTCCTGCACCTGTTCGAGCGTGAAATGGAGCTTGCCGAGCACCCTCTGCGACAGCGCGCGCATATCGGCCTCGGTGCAACCGGGGTGGCTCGAAATGAAATATGGAATCAACTGATAATTAAGTCCTTCGGCGCGACATACCGCGTGGAAATCGGCGTTCAACTGCTCGAACATCGCAAAGGGCGGTTTGCGCATCAGGCGCAAAACTTCGTCTTCGGTATGTTCGGGTGCGACCTTCAAACGGCCCGACGTGTGGTGCTTGATGACCGTCGCTAAATAGGGCGAATCGTCGAAGAGGTCGTAGCGAATTCCGCTACCGATAAACGCCTTTTTGATCCCCTTCACCGTGCGAATTTTTGCGTAGAGGTTGAGCAGCGGGCGGTGGTCATTATTGAGGTTGGGACAGCGGCGCGGATGGAGGCACGAGGGGCGGCGGCAACGGCGACAAAGCTCGCGGTCGCGACCTCCCATAAGGTACATATTTGCCGAGGGTGCGCCCACGTCAGAGAGGTATCCTCGGAAGTCGGGCATTTGCGTAATGCGC
>JAZUPN010000046.1:0-4971 GCA_045605245.1 Alistipes sp.
TGGCTTGTTGAGCGCGTCGGTTGCTCTCGATTTCAATCGCTGGACGGTTGAGGCGTGGGGCCGCAATCTGACCAATGAAAAGTACGATACCTTCTATTTTGTGTCGGTGGGCAATGCCTTTATGCAGAGTGGCCGCCCGCGCCAATTGGGTGTGAAATTATCGTTTGAATTTTAATCATCTAACATTTAATAAATTATGAAGTTTTTTAAGTTTTTTGCACTCGCAGCGATGATGTTCGGTATGGTCGCTTGCGACAATGAGCAGACTCTCGAACCTCCTTTTAAGGGCAATACGGGCTATATGGGTACGGTTTCGGTTGTGGTTGATGGCGCAACGGTCGATACTCCCGACACTGCTGTGGGTATTGAGCCGCGAAATGATGGTTCGATGTTGATGGACATCAAGTTCGGTGCGGTGAAGTTTGTTCCCGCGATGCCCGCGCTTGACATTACTGTTCCCAACGTAAGCTACACAATCGAAGATGGCGTGGCGAAGTTGAGCGGCTCGAATATCATTCCACTCTGTATGGGTGGCGAGTTCCCGATGTACACCGTAACGACTTTGACAGGTACGGTTGACCCCAGCACCATTAAGCTCGATCTGAATTTCGGTCAGTATCCGACCAAATATGTCGGCTACAAATTGATGGATGAATAGGGCAGTACTGCCTCATTTAGCAGATAGAAAGGTCGCCTCGCGGATTGCGTTGGGCGACCTTTTTGTGTTTATATCAAACTTGTAGATGAAATCTTGAATTTTGAATCTTGAATTTCACTACTCGTGGTGATAGGGCTCGTTGTTGAGGATCGTGAAGGCGCGATAGATCTGCTCGGCAAAGATCGCACGCACGATCTGGTGCGAGAAGGTCATCTCCGAGAGCGATAGCGAGAAGTTGCCACGCGCATAGACCTCCTCCGAGAAACCATACGGGCCACCAATCACAAAGCACAAGCGTTTCAGACCGCTGTTCATCCGTTTCTGCATCCAAAAAGCGAAATCGACCGAGCGCATCTGCTTGCCGCGCTCATCCATCAGTACGACATAATCGCTCTCGGTGAGCAGTCGCATAATCGCCTCGCCTTCGGCCTTTTTCTGCTGCGCGAAGCTCATACTGCGAGTGTTGCGTACATCGGGCACAATCGTAATGCCGAAACGCACATAGTTTGAGATGCGCTTCTGGTACATCTCTACCAGCGCGGCCACCTGCGGCGAGTCGGTCTTGCCGACAACGATCAATTCAACATTCATCGCGCAGTGGTTTATTTCGTTTCAGCGGGCAACTGCCAATCGCTGTTCCACTCGCCATCGGCATCGCGATAGACGATCGGACGCTCATCGCCCTGTGCTTTGAGCCATTGATAAGCCTTGTACATATTGTATCCATTGCCCGAATTGCCACCGAGCGACCACGCAATAATGCAGGTGCGGTTGCGGTTGCGACGATACATACGACGCACGCGATCGACGTACTCATCGACCAACGCGGGATCGTTCGAGGGCGTTCCGCCAATGGTGCGCTGATCGCGACCGCGCTCGACGTTGAGGTTGGCCTGATCAACCACAAACAGACCTACCTGCTCGCACTGATTATAGAACCAGTAGGGTTGCGGATAATCGACGTAGATAGTATTGATGCCGCGAGTCTTTAACGCCTTTAAGTCTTTGAGTGTCAGCGTGCGGTTCTTCTCGGCGTTGTAACGCGCGCCCTTGATTTTGAACTCTTTGCCGTTGCGCAGCAGACGCTCGCCATCGAAACGGGTGTCGCCAAAGCAGAGTTTGATGGGTATGTAATCGGTCATCATCTGACCGAGCTTGCTGTACATCGTGAGCTTGTAGAGGTGGGGTGTTTTCTGCGACCAAAGCCACTGATTTGTCTTGTAGATCGGCATACGGAAACGGACCGTATCGACGCTGTGCCCCTCGATCGAGCACTCGCGCATATTGTAGTCTTGGAGCTTGCCCGCAGGGTCGGTAAGGTCGTAGCCAACCTCCATAGTCTCGGTGTAGTTGTGCGAGTTGCCGGCGATGATATTCAGTTCGAGCCATCCGAAAGTGCGAGTCGAGTCGGGCTCGAAACGAACGTCGTAATCATAGATTCGCAATTTGGGCTGCGAATAGATGTAGCTGTTCTCGAACTGCGCACGTGTGTTGGGCGCAAGCGACGACGAGAGCAGAGGCTCGCCCGAAGTCTCGACCTCGATCACGATACCATTCTGTCCGTGATTGACAAAGGGCGAAATGTAGAACTCCATCGGCGTACGGGTGTCGGTCGAACGACCTACGAGAGAGTCGTTTATATATACCGAGTAGGCACCGTGCGGATTCTCGATATGCAGATACATATCGCGGTTATTCCAAATTTGAGGAACTTCGAGTACCTGCCCGACACTCTGCTCCGTAGCGGTACGAGTCAATGCGACGGGTGCGAAGGTGATATATTGCTGAACATTTTCGCGATTATCCTCGTTTGCGTTGCGACGGGTGTCGAAACTCATAATTTCGGAGCGAGCGGGTGCTGCTCCGCAGCTGATTTCGGAAGATTGTGCGGCGGCGTTGAAAGCGAAAGTTACAGCCACGAATGCTAATATTGCAAAGTGTTTCATTTTCATTGAGTTGAGTGGTGCTGCCTGATGCGAGCAAATAAAAATTTTCGTACAAATGTAAATTTTTTTTATCACTCGTGCAACATTTCGGCCCTCTCGAACGTCTATATATTGTAGGAGCGATAAAAAAGTGCTATCTTTGGAGCGCTAAATTGCACTATTTGAAAGAAATATTAACAATTAATACATTAAAAATGAAGAAGTTGAAATTTTTATTGGCCGCAATGATGTTGCCTTTGGCATTGACCTCGTGCTGGCCTGAGCCGGATGGTGGTACGAGCAGCCCCGTTTATGTAGGTTTGAGCATCTACAATACCGCTGTTGTTCAATCGACCCACGCGCTCGATCCCGTAAATGTAGCATTCCGCTTGAACACCCTTTTGAGCGACAAGCAGGCACAGCAGGTAGAGTCGATTCACGATGTGCTTACTCCCGCAGATGCTAACGAGAAGAAGTTCCTCTTTGGTGAGCTTACTATGATCGAGGAGAACTACAAGAACGTAGAGGGCGACTATCGAATCACCTTTGACGATGATAAGGGTCAGTCGGATCGTGCTCGTCGTGGTGCATTTATCATCTCGACCGGCAATAAGCTCCTCACCGAGATTGTTGATAGTCAGGATGCTTGGATCATCAGCACCGATGAGAACGATCTTCCGAGCTATCTTATCACATCAACCGGCGAGAGCCTTTTGGTGGATGGTTGGGCTTCGTATGAGATTTCGGCGCAGTCGGCACAGGACAACCAGATCACTTACGTAGCAACTTTTAGCGATTACAAGAGTGGCTCGAATCTCGGCATCTATAAGTCGTCGTTGATTGGTCAGTACTCGATCACTCCGAATGTTCGCGCTGACAAACTCTTGACAATGTCGGAGGCTCGTAAGGCAGAGTATCGATTCTCTATTGCGATCTCTGGCCCTACCTTTGCAGCTTTGGATGGTGTAAATCAGACCAATCTGACCTATACCACCTCTTCGGATGGTTATTGGCGTCCCGACTGCTCGTACTCGAACGGTGTAACTTATCGTCATTCGGGCGAGGAGTTTGTATCGCTGGCCGGTAATTATGACAAAGAGGCATTCCCCTCGTCGTTTGTTACCGTTAAATTCTCGACTGTTACCACTGCTGATTGCGGCACGGTTAGCGCTACGATCAACTACAACGGCGAGACTTACAACCTGAACTAATTGCCGATTAACGCAATAAACTGCAATACGACATAGGACGTTACGCCTGATTGTCAATGAAAAAGGACCGCAAATTGCTTGCGGTCCTTTTCGTTTGCTACGACTGCTCATTGAAGAGAGTTGCAGCGACCCGACTGCGCGTTCAGTTGCTTCCGAAACGGAACGATAGGCTATAAACAGACTATAACCAGAGTCGGGTAGTGGAAAAGTTATGGCAGATAATAGAAAGTGTTACGAAAAGTTGTCGTGTCGTAACGGTGTAAGCGTAACGGTGTATAGAATGTGTAAAATCAATACATCTGCGAGATATAGCCGCTATACGAAACCGTATTGTCCTCCATTGACTCAACTTCGAGAATGGCTGTTCCCGATGCCGAATAGATGTTAAGCGTGAAAATATAGTTTGAACCGCTATACAGCCACGACGAAAAACGTACAACCCAACCGCCATCGGTCTGTACGGTCGTGTAGTTGCTGACCGAAGGCAGTATGTAGTTGAAAATGACGGGATAATAGGGTGGCGTAAAGCCCTTGATAAAGGGAATATGGACATCGATGTAGTCGGAGCTATATACCACCTCGAACGAGGGGTTGTTCAACATATGAAACTGTCCGGCAGGTTGTCGCTGCATCGAAGTCGGATTGAAGATAAAGTTGTGCGACAGAACGATTGAATCGATGTGGCGAATGTATTCCGCCGTACGCTCTTCGCGTGCCTTAATTCGCGCGGCACGGCGTTCGGCACTCATCTGATGGCGATGTTCGCGTCGTTGCTGACGGCTATCCTCCTGCTGCGCCTCGACCCAGAAAATGGCGATCGACGAAATGGCGGCAGCGATAACTAAAATTATCCAAAAACGTCTGTTCATTCTTTTGAAATTTTGGTGGTTTGCAATCTGCCGAAGATGCAAAATCCCTGCCCGAAGGTGGCCGCAGACCATATTCAGACCACATTCAGGCCCCATCTGAACAGCAATCGAACAAATTGGATGATAATTGAGTGAAATTAATGATTGTCGGGTGAAAAAAGCGGCGAAAGATTGGCTTTTTCAAAATATTTAGTGTAGCTTTGTATGGGAATTTGTGTAAAAAATTCGCAACCAAAACAATATTAACACTATAACTAAAATTACAAATTATGAAAGTATCTCACATTGAGCACCTTGGCGTTGCTGTA
>JAZUPN010000047.1:0-13355 GCA_045605245.1 Alistipes sp.
AAGGTATTTTGGTAACTTTGCCCGAAATTTTGAAAACAATTAGTGCAAGATGACAATATTCAAACACTCTTTTATCACTGTATGTACAATGCTCGCAGCTGTGGCATTGGTATTTAGCTCGTGTAACAATGAGAACGAAGACGACCAGTTGCGCGTAACACTTCCCGACGCACCGGTTACTGCCTATTTTGATTACGGGCAGACTCATAGCTTCACCGTAAAGATGGAGAAGGAGCGTTCGTATGAGATCGAGCAGGTACCCGACGGCTGGACCGCAAAGCTCGAATCGAAAACCAAATTGGTTGTAACAGCCCCCAAATCGGGTGGCGAGATGAGTGGAGCAGTCAAGATCTCGGTTCACCGCAAAGAGCGCACCGTATCGGCTCAGCTTAACGTTGAGATTCTGCCCGCTACAACAATTACGGCTAACGCTAATAGCTACATCATCAGCGAGCCCAATGCTCGCTATAAGATTAAAGCGACCGTTAAGGGCAACTCTTCACAGAAGATCGACGGTACTCCCGCATCGGCAGTCTTGGTATGGCAGACAAGTAAAAGCCTGCTCGGAACGGTTATGCTTGACGGCGATCATATTTCATTCGTAACTACCGCCGACGCAGATGATGCCACCAAGATCAATGAAGGCAACGCCCTTGTTGCAGTAAAGGATGCTGACGACAATACGCTGTGGAGCTGGCACTTATGGCTGACTGATTACGATCCCACAATTGACAATGTAACCTATCCCGACGGTAGCGTTATGATGGATCGCAATCTGGGAGCAATGGGCGTTGGCAGTAGCGATGATATTTATGAGGCATACGGTTTGTTCTACCAGTGGGGCCGTAAAGATCCTCTGATTATGAGCAAAGATGCAACCTCGACCTCGAACGCTTCGACCTACAATTCGGTAAATAGCAACGTATCATTTGTTACTATGGAGTGCGACGAGGAGACCGGTACGATCGATTACACAACCAAGTATCCCACGCAGATCATCCGAGGCAATGAGGAGAGCGGTTACGACTGGCTCTATAAGAATCACGATGCATCACTTTGGGGCAACACCAAGACTATGTACGACCCCTGTCCGACAGGTTGGAAAGTACCCGCGAAGAGCGTTTGGAATGGTTTTGCTGCGCTGACCGAAGGTGAGTTTAATTGCGGTTGGTATTTCCGCGTTAGCGATGGCTCGACGCTCTATCCTGCGGCAGGTCGTCGTAGCTTCTCGAAGGGTACGCTTACCAATGTAAATCACGATGGTACGCTCTGGATCGGTTACTATTGGAGTGCTTCGGCTACCACCGACGGCAAGGCTTCGTCGCTCTATTTCAATTTGGATAATGTAGAGCCTGCGCAGTCGAACTATCGCGCCGGCGGTTTCCAAGTTCGTTGCGTAAAGGAGTAATATACTCGCACAAAATAGCAATTACAGAACCGGCCTCTCAATGGTCGGTTCTTTTGTTTCAAAGCAATGGAGAGACTAAAACAATATATAGAGGCCGAAATAGTGCCTCGATACGCGCACTTCGATCGTGCTCACTCGATTGATCACGCACGCACCGTAATCGAAGAGAGTATGGCTTTGGCTGCATTTTACGATGTTGATATTCGCATTGTCTATACTACGGCAGCGTATCACGACCTCGGACTTTGCGAAGGTCGCGAACGCCATCACCTCGTTTCGGGCAAGATTATTCGTGCCGATGTACGACTGCGTGATTGGTTCACAGAAGAGGAGATCGAAACAATCGCTTGCGCAGCAGAGGATCATCGCGCATCATCAAAGCACGAGCCTCGTTCGATATATGGTCGCATCGTAGCCGAAGCAGACCGAGTAATTGATCCAGAGACCACTCTGCGTCGCACTGTGCAATATGGGCTGGCAAATTATCCGCAGCTCGACAAGGAGGGTCAATATGCTCGTTTCTGCGCGCATCTACAAGAGAAGTATGCCGAAGGGGGCTATCTTCGTCTATGGATTCCTCAATCGAAGAATAGTGAGCGATTAGCCGAATTGCGAAGCGTAATATCCGACACAACGTTACTACGTCAAACCTTCGAGCGACTGCTTGCCGAAGAGTTAAATCGATAAAAACAATCGCGCCCACTTCATCAAGCGAGCGCGATTATTTTCAAATAGAAGGGTAGCGGACTACTTCTTCTCGGCAGGGCGAGAGATGCTCTCACGCATCGTGGTATCAGCCTGAATATTCTTCAACTTATAATAGTCCATAATACCAAGATTACCCGAACGGAACGCCTCGGCGATAGCCAGCGGCACCTCGGCCTCGGCCTCAATTACACGAGCACGAGCCTCCTGCGCCTTCGCCTTATTCTCCTGTTCGAGAGCGATAGCCATTGCGCGACGCTCCTCGGCCTTTGCTTGCGCAATATTCTTATCGGCATTTGCCTGATCAATCTGCAACTCCGCACCAATATTCTTACCTACATCCACATCGGCGATATCAATCGAAAGAATCTCAAATGCAGTACCTGCATCAAGACCCTTATTCAGTACTGCTCGCGAAATCATATCGGGATTTTCAAGCACAATTTTGTGCGTATCCGACGAACCGATACTCGACACAATACCCTCACCGACACGTGCCAGAACAGTCTCCTCACCGGCACCACCGACCAACTGTTTGATATTTGCACGAACCGTAACACGCGCCTTTGCAATCAACTGAATACCATCCTTTGCAACTGCCGAAACGGGAGGAGTGTTGATAACCTTCGGATTAACCGACATCTGCACTGCCTCAAACACATCGCGGCCCGCCAGATCGATTGCCGTAGCCATCTGGAAATCAAGATTAATGTTTGCCTTCTGCGCCGACACAAGGGCGTGAACGACATTAGTAATATTACCTCCGGCAAGGTAGTGAGCTTCGAGTTCGTTCGAGTTCAAGCGCAGACCAGCCTTTGTTCCCTCAATCATCGACGAGACAATGGCCGAAGGCGGCACCTTACGCCAGCGCATCAGAACCAACTGCAAAAGACTGATTCTAACACCCGACACCAACGCTGAGAACCACAAACCCATCGGAATAAAATAGAAGATAAGCAGCAGGAGCACAAAGCCTGCAATGCCTATAAGGGCAATCATACCCACACTGTCAAATCCAGCCATAGTTTAGTTGTTTTAGGTATATTATTTAACTTTCTTAACGATTACATTAAAGTTCTCGTAGCCCGTAACCTCGATCTCCGAATGTTCATCAATAAGCTCCGAAACACTCTTTGCCTCAAAGGTTTTGCCATTAATTTCGACCTTGCCCATAGGAGCCAGACGAGTAATTGCAACACCACGATCGCCAATCTTAACATTATTATCCTGCGGCATATCCATACTTGACGAGGTAATCTCCTGACGAAGCGAAAGTTTCTGCCAAGTCTTTGAGCGCAACGAGAGTATTACGACCAACAGACCGACAATCAGAATTACGCCGACAACAATCCAGCCGATTGTAGTACCCAACCACGCAAAAGCAAAGTATGTAGCCGCAGCATCACAAGCCAACGCAAGAATACCGCCAATCGACACACCGGGCAACAAGACCAATTCGGCCATCAAAAAAATAGCTCCGAGAATAATGAGCAACACAATCCAGAACATAACTCTATTCGTTTTAATTGTTATCCACGTAAAGATATAAAAATTATCTCAATTTAGCAATCATCATCGTCAATTTACAACAACGATTTCGCGTAGAATCGGCCAAAACTGTTAGAAAATTTACTCCTCTTCTTCTGCGGCACTCTCAACCTCAATCATTACAACTTCAACCGCTGCACCTTCGACAGTTTCGCCAATCGCCGATGCAAGGCTATCAGCCTGAATTCGATCCGCAAACGACATTACAATAAAGCGGCCATTTATGCGCGTAATATCCTTATCGGCTGCCGACTGATCAAGCACAGCTCGCAGTTCGGGAGTCATCTGTTCAACACCCGCGATCTCAACACGGAACATCTGCGCCTTATCGCCGGCCGCCTCTCGCGCTTCAACCAAGTTGGTATATACGCCATCAACCCAAACCGTTGCTTCGGGGCGTTTGAAACCCATATTCTTCAATTTGATTTGCGCCTCATCCACCTCGGCTTCGGTAGCAAAACCGCCTGCGAAATAGCTATATTTACCCTCCTCGGTCTTCAACTTATATAGGGGATATACACCCTTAAAGATCGATATGGGCTGCTGCGAAGAGAACGTTCCGAGCAAAACGCGATAAATCGTACCGCGCTCATAAATTTCACATTCAGGAATCGGATTTCGCGAGTTATAACGCGATGGCGACGACACACCAATAGGCTCGTAAGCGAGGAAGAAACGCTCCTCAATCTCAATTTTCGGCAGACGATAATCAATACTCTCTAATTGGCGCGAAACCATTTTCAGAGAATCCTGTGCCAAACCTAAACCGAAGATACGGGCCAATTCGATCTCTGTTGCGACCAAACTCTGCTTGGTATTGAAATAGCTACTCATTGCATCCGAAGCATATCGACCGCGATCAGCCGCCGCACGTTGCAATGCCTGCGAAAGTGCCAACTCGCTATTTTCGAGCAGATCATCACGGCGGTTCTTTTCGAGCATAAAGTTATATGCAAAACTCTTTGCATCGAAAATCGCACTCCAACGACTCGAAATAGAATCATTCAACGCCGAACACAAGCCTTTCAAAACCTGATAGTTCGAATAGAGACGCGAAGCCTCGGCGGCATCCTGCGTCTGCTCATATTGAACACGTATCGACTCCATAGCCGCGTGATTTTCGCTGAACATATTGACAAATTCAACCACCTTCAACTCATCGTTTTGTGCGCGTTGCAAAGCCACATAATCGATCGAATCGAGTTCATTTACAAAATGAATATCATCTACAATACGCGTGGTC
The DNA here is from genome assembly GCA_045605245.1 of Alistipes sp. GTDB lineage: Bacteria > Bacteroidota > Bacteroidia > Bacteroidales > Rikenellaceae > Alistipes. The sequence goes on from JAZUPN010000047.1 coordinate 4,905, forward strand.
TGCACTGCGGCCTGCTCAATTACGGTATCGGCTACAACCTCCTCAACAACAACCTGCGAAGACTGTCCCGAACTCATATTCTCAATCAGCCAATCCTGCTCAATGGTGTTAATGCGCCCAAAAATATCGCCCTTGCGATTGCGCAGACCGAACACCTGCTCTTCAAGCGCAAGAATCGCATCGCCATATTTTGAACGGTTAGCTGGGTCTTCCGAAAATAGTCGTCGATTCTGCTCGATAACGCGCATAACCGAATCCTCCTGCTGTTGCAGATGCACGCCATCGGCCAACAATTCCATATACTCGGCATTATTCTCCAAGCCCGCAATACGCGCCTTAATGGGCGGTTGCGACTGGGCATAAACAACCGAGAAGGATAATATTGAAATGAGTAGTATAATCGATTTCTTCATAGTCAAATTTCTAAACCCACCATTTAATCAAAAAGAGCTGAATCAATCCGAAAATCTCCAAACGGCCGAACAACATCAACAACGTATCGGTAAATTTCACCATCGACGGCAGCGACGAGAAATTGCAAACCGAGCCGACCTCACCGAAACCCGGACCAACATTCGACACACAAGCCACTGCCGACGAGAAACCCGTCGTCAAGTCGATACCATAGAGCGAATTGACAAATACTCCGATCAGAATTAACAAAATATAAAACACGATAAAGGTCATCACCGTACTAACAGTGACGGTACGCTGAATCACACCGTCAATTTTGATTCGCACAATGGCATTAGGGTGCTGTTGCTGCACGATACGCGCCTTCACCGACTTAGCTGCCAAAATCAGTCGATCGAACTTCAAACCGCCTGAGGTTGAGCCTGCACAAGCACCCGTCAGCGACAGGACCACCAAAATCATCACCGCCAACGGCGTCCACGTGTTGGTGTCAGCCGTAGCGAAACCCGCCGTTGTCGAGATCGAAACCACCTGGAACAGCGAGTGGCGGAACGACGAGAGCAGGGTAGGATAGACATCTGCCAGACGCAGGCTGACTGCTATCAGCACCGAGCTGGCTGCCAATGCAACAAGATAGGTCTTAACAACCTCCGAGCGGAAGATATTGTTACGCTTTCCCGTCAATGTCGAGAACAGCAAGCCATAGTGGATCGCCGACACAAACATCGTTACGATCAGTATCAACTCGATTGCCACACTATCGAAATGTCCGACGCTGGCATTCTTGGTGCTGAAACCAGCCGTCGAAGCCGTACTCATCGCGTGCGTACAAGCGTCAAACCACGTCATACCCGCCAATTTCAGCGCAAACATACAGAGCAACGTAACACAGATATAGGTCGTGATCAGGATTCGGATCAATTGCTGCGAGCGGTAGTGGTAGTTGTCCTTAGCCATTGCCGACATCTCGATATTGGTCAGCATTGCGCGATTGCGACCCAGTGTCGGCAGAATCATCATTGCAAAGATGACTACGCCCACACCACCGATCCAATTAGTCGTCGATCGCCAGAAGAGCAGACCTCGCGGCAGAGCCTCGATATCGTTCAAAATCGACGCTCCCGTACACGAAAATCCCGACACACTCTCAAACCAAGCATTGATCAGCGAGAACTCACCGCCCCAAATCAAGTATGGGAACATACCGACCACGCAAGCCAACAACCACGCACCGACCACAATGCAGTAGCTCTCCTTGGTGGTCATCGTTGCGTTGGGGTCCTTATTGACAAAAATCAACGGAAAGACACCGAGCACCAACGTCAGCATAAACGAGATGAGCAGCGGATAGAATGCCGTATCGACGTGATTTATGTACGAAACGCCTGCCGACGCCAACATAAACAACGCCAAAAACAGCATCACAATGCCAATGTATCGAAATATAACGCTCAGTCGCATATTCCCTCTCCCCTTTGTTTTGTTTAATCGTCTATACGACGTTTGTTGCGAGTGATGAGCACCTCGATCTGCTCCTTGATCGACGCCAACTCATCGACAAACTCACCCTTGACCGTAAATGGCAATTTATATCGCAAATAGTCATCAAGGCGTTTATTCAACTCAATTATCGGTCTTACACCATAGCAATCAACGAAATAGTAGAGCATTAGCACAATCAAAATGGTTACAATCAGTGTGATCAGCACAGGCATAACCGTTCGATAGGCATTCTTTTTCAATAGCTCGGTACGAGGCGCAAGAGTGCCCTGCATCGAGGTAATATAGTCTTTTACAGCGTTATGCAACTCCATATAGTCGCTCTCATATTGACGACTATACCAAGCGGCATTGACTCGGATCATCGAATCGGTACGTTCAACATAAGGGGCTACTGCCAAGAAATCTTCAACCGTCTTTGTCAAACGCAATGTAGCCGCCGAGAGCGAGTCAAGCGATGTGGCATCATATATCTCCTCACGAGCACGTTCAAGCGTTGCGGTCAATCGATCAGAGCTATGGCGACACGAATCGGCATATTCATATTGACCAAATACGGCAATATGCATCAGGGTTGTATGCTGACTCTGTGCTGCATCCAACATATCCTGCGCCAACTCGACATTTCGCGAACTTGTGCCGAATATCTCCTCTGCATCGCGGCTCAAACGGCCAAGTTCCAGCATCGAAACAAGACCCGAAAAGGCCAAAAGCAGTACGATACAACCGAAACCTATTACGACTTTTTTACGCAATCCTTTCATCGAAATTCAGTATTGAAATCTTGATTTTACAATTCGTTACGTATTCTATACGTACTCTAATCTGCAAATATACACATTTTCTGCAATTTTCTACACTAAATGTGCAATCATATCGCAATTATCCGCCACAGATTCCAATTCTACCGACACAATGGTATTAATTTTCGCCCTATCATATGGCGCAAGCACCTTGATATAGTTGGCTGTAAAGCCCGACATCATACCACCTTTGGCAGGACCCTCAAACAGCACTTCGGCACGTTGTCCGACGTGGCGCAGACAGAAATCTCGATGCAGACGATGACAAAGTTCCTCCAAACGCTTAACACGCTCGGCCGACACCTGTGGTGCAACTTTATCGGGCATCGAGATAGCGGGCGTGTTCGGTCGCTCCGAGAATGGGAATATATGCAGATAGGCGGGAGCCAATTTCTCCAAAAAGTCGTATGTCGTTTGGAAATCCTCATCCGTTTCACCGGGGAATCCGACGATTACATCAATGCCGATAAAAGCATCCAGCATCAGCTTACGCACTGCTTCAATTCGATTGGCGTAACGAGCTGTTGTATAACGTCTTCTCATTCGAGCCAAAACACTGTCGCAGCCACTCTGCAACGGGATATGGAAGTGGGGTTGGAACTTCTTCGACCGAGCGCACAATTCAATAATTTCATCGGTCAAAAGATTGGGCTCGATTGACGAAATTCGATAGCGTTCGATTCCCTCAACCTTATCCAAAGCACAGAGAAGGTCATAAAAACTTTCGCCCGTAGTGCGACCAAAATCGCCCGTATTGATACCGGTAATAACGATCTCCTTCTGGCCTAAGCGTGCGATTTCACGAGCCTCTTCAACCAAATCGGCAATGGGCATATTGCGGCTCGATCCGCGTGCATAATGGATCGTACAATAGGCACATTTATAGTCGCAACCATCTTGAACTTTTAGGAATGTTCGGGTACGATCTCCACTCGAAAAAGAGGCAAAAAATCGAGTCAATTCTTCGGTCTGACAAGAGGTAACAAATGGGGTATCGGACTTTCTGCCCGCAAGTTCAGCCACTCGTTGATATAAATCGCCTTTATCATTGTTGCTCAATACAATATCTACACCTTCAATTGTTGCAATATCATTTGGTTTAAGCTGCGCATAGCAACCCGTTACAGCAATAATCGCCAAAGGGTTGCGACGATGAATTTTACGCACCAGATTGCGGCATTTTTTATCGGCGTGCTCGGTTACCGAACAACTATTGATCACACATACATCAGCCTCTCGTTCGCTCGCCACTCGCACATAACCATTCTGCTCGAATTGGCGTGCCAACGTCGAACTCTCCGAGAAATTCAATTTACAACCGAGAGTATGAAAACTCACTCGGCGACCACGATTTTCATCCATAGAATTAATCTTCGTTTAATAGTGCGAAATTACAAAAAAGTGCCACAAAAACAATCCTCCACAACAAATATTCCCAACAAAGAGTTCGATAAACATAGAAATATAGCTACGAATTTGGCGAGGTCGGCGAAATGTCATAAATTTGCAGGTTGATACGCACACGTACGCGCGATTAAGACGTTTATGGATTTTATTAACGACATAGTACAATACCAACATTTAAGCAATGCATTGTTTGCCTGTATTCTATCAGGCATCGCTTGTGGCATTGTCGGCACCTACATTGTAGCCCGCCGTATGGTATTTTTAAGTGGAGGAATCACCCACTCGTCATTTGGAGGTTTGGGTATTGCTCTCTATGCCAATACGAATCCGATTGTCGGAGCGTTACTTTTCGCCATTGCCGCAGCCCTCGGCATTGAATGGGCAAGTGAACGCGGACGCATTCGCCAAGACTCTGCAATCGGCATTGTCTGGTCGGTCGGAATGGCAATAGGCATCGTCTTTATGAATCTTCGTCCGGGATACGTCGCAGGCGATTTAGCGGCATATCTATTTGGCAGCATTATAACCGTAACAGAGGGTGATGTTGTTGCGCTCGGAGTGCTGTGTGCTGCATTGATTATTGGCGCACTGATTTGGATGCGACAGATTATGTTCGTAGCCTTTGACCGCGATTTTGCCGCCTCACAAGGTATTCCGACGCGCTTTATTTCATACATAATGGCAATAGTTGTCGCCGTTACTATTGTATTGTCAATCAGAGCGATGGGCATTATTCTACTGATTTCGTTGCTTACAATGCCTGCGGTAATTGTCAATTCGATTACAAAGTCGTATCGACAAATCACTTTTTGGGCAACCATTGTCGGTATGGTTGCCAATACCATAGGCCTGATTGCAAGCTACTATTTCGAAATTCCGCCGAGTGCAGTGATTATTTTCATACTGACACTCACGCTTATAATAGTAAAACTGCTACCCGCACGTAGCAAAACCAAACTCATTCCGAGCCGATGAAAAAGATAGATAAATTTGTTCTCAAATCATATTTAGGACCGATGATCCTCACGTTCCTGATCGTGATGTTTGTGCTGATGATGAACTTCGTTTGGCGTTACATCGACGATTTGGTCGGAAAGGGACTTGACGGATCTGTAATTGTCGAGCTGTTATGCTATGCAATGGCCAATATGATTCCGATGGGTCTTCCGTTGGCGACACTTTTTGCCGCAATTATGACGATGGGTAATCTCGGTGAAAATTACGAATTATTGGCTATGAAATCTGCGGGTATGTCGCTGTTGAAGATCCTGCGCTCGCTGATAGTTGTAGTCTGCATTGTAGCGATCGGCAGTTTCTTCGTGGCCAACAACCTTGTTCCATATTCGAATAAGAAGATGTTCAGCATCCTATACGACATCAGCCAGCAGAAGCAAACGCTTGAATTCCAAGACGGAATGTTTTTCAATGGCGTTGATAATTTGAATATTCGTGTCGGAACGCAGGACCCCGAAACCAAACTTTTGCGCGACGTATTGATCTACGACAACCGAAACATCAGTGGTAATATGTCAACCACCGTTGCCGATTCGGGTTATATTCGACTGTCGGACGACAAGAAGTTCCTGCTGGTTACGCTCTACAACGGCGAATCGTACGAGCAGACTCGCAATAGCAGTTGGCACGACGAGAGTTCTCTGCGCCGTTCATATTTCAAGGAGCAGAATGGAGCTATACCCACGTCGGGATTCAATTTTGAGCGCACGAATGACGATCTGTTCACATCGCCCCAGACAAAAAATATCAACGAGTTGGATCATTCGATCGACTCGCTCGAAACACTTGTAACGGTTTCGACGGCGCGTTCATACGACCCATTGCTCAAAGAGCAGATTTTCCAAGAGGATGTAAGCATTTTGCCGACACCCGACAGTCTGAAAGTGGATGTCGATAAAACGGCGTTTCAGAAAGCGTTGTACGAAGATACTATCGCTACGCTCTCTATCCGCGAAAGACAACAGATATGGAACGATGCCCGCACTTCGGCTGCATCATCACGTGCGACCTTCTCGTGGGATGAGTCTTCGAGCAAAGAGTCAATGAATCAGTTACATAAGAGTAAGGCTGAGTGGCATCGCAAGATATCGTTGCCCGTTTCGATCATTATCTTCTTCATCATCGGAGCGGCCCTCGGAGCAATTATTCGAAAGGGTGGATTGGGTATGCCTATCGTCGTGTCGGTTCTCTTCTTCGTCGTCTATTACATTATCAGTATTACGGGCGAGAAATTGGCAATCGAGGGTAGCTGGAACGCAATCGCTGGTATGTGGCTATCGACATTCATATTGGCCCCGCTATCCGTATTTTTGATATATAAAGCGACAAACGACTCCAATCTCTTTAATGTAGAGTGGTACTACGCCCATATCAAGAAATTCACCGATAAATGGGGGAGTAAGTTAGAGCCTATATTCCGCAAGGTCAAAACCTTCGGCGGAAAAATTGGCGGAGTATTCAAGCGTCACCCAAAATCTAACAAGAGCAACCAAACAGAAGAGTAGCGAAACGGAGTATCAATAGTCGATGAACCTACTCCGCATTAACAATATTTGAAGAAAAACCCAACAACATCGAATCGTCAAAAAATGAACGCAAAAGATCTACGTATAGTCTTTATGGGAACGCCAGAGTTCGCCGTAACTTCACTGAAACGATTAATCGAAGGCGGCTACAACATTGTCGGCGTTGTTACCACACCGGATAAACCAGCCGGCCGAGGCCAGAAAATTCAGCAAAGCGACGTTAAACAATATGCCGTAGAGCAGGGTCTGCCCGTATTGCAACCCGTAAAGCTGCGCGATCCCGAATTCCAAAGTGCATTGGAGGCGTTACAACCCGATTTGGGTATTGTGATCGCATTCAGAATGTTGCCCGAAACGGTTTGGGCACTGCCCCGACTCGGCACATTTAACCTTCACGCCTCGCTCCTCCCGCAGTATCGCGGCGCAGCACCAATCAATTGGGCTATAATCAATGGCGAAACCGAAACCGGTGTAACCACCTTCTTGCTCAATCATCAAATCGATACGGGCGACATCATCGGTCAAGTGCGTTGTCCGATTCTCCCCGAAGATAATATCGGTACGCTCTACGACAAACTGATGGAAATCGGCGGAGATTTGGTACTTGAAACGGTTGAAAAGATTGCAAGTGGCGATATTCAGCCAATTACACAGAGCCACATTCCCGACTCGGATCTGAAACCTGCTCCAAAAATTTTCAAGGAGGATTGTGTAATTGATTGGACAATGGATGGCAAGCGCATTGTCGATTTCGTTCGCGGTCTTGCGCCATATCCCGCAGCGTGGAGCAGAATGTATAAAGGTGACAAGGAGGTTGGCTCGGCAAAGATTTTTGCTGTTAAATTTGAGCCCGCAAATCACAACGTCGCAACAGGTGCAGTTCGCACCGATGGTCGCACCTCGCTCGAAGTGGCGTGCAAAGATGGCTGGATAGCTCTCGAAGAGTTGCAGCTTGCAGGCAAACGCCGTATGCCCGTACGCGATCTATTGCTCGGCCTGCGCGATGCCGCCGAATATTCGTTTTCTAACCAATAATGAGAGCCGAAATGAAGAGCAACAAGCCTTCGGTAGTAATATCATTCGTACCGATTGTAATACTTGTAATCTTACTTTACATTGTTATCCTCGCCTTTGGAAGCGACTCATTAGCAGGAGGCAGCCAGCTTTCGCTATTGGCGGCAAGTGCCGTCTGTGTTGCGATTGCAATGTTGCGATATGGTGTTAAGTGGCAGGTTCTTGAAGATGCCATTTCGAAAAATATTTACAGCGTCGGATCGGCAATCATTATGCTGTTGCTGATCGGAGCAATCGCAGGATCGTGGATGGTGAGTGGAGTAGTACCATCGCTGATCTGCTACGGTTTGGAGATTATGCACCCGAACCTATTTCTTGTTTCGAGCTGCGCAATCTCGGCCATTGTTGCCGTTATGACCGGTAGCTCTTGGACCACAATCGCAACCATTGGTGTAGCACTTATCGGCATTGGTCAGGCGCAAGGATTTCACGAAGGATGGATCGCCGGAGCAATTATTTCGGGTGCATACTTCGGAGATAAGATCTCACCGCTTTCCGACACGACCGTACTGGCCTCATCGTCAGCCGAAACGCCACTCTTTACCCATATTCGCTATATGATGGTTACCACCGTTCCATCATTTACGATTGCGCTGATAGTCTTTACAATTGTCGGTTTTACGCACGAGATCAGCGATCCCGCACAGATTGCCGAATTTGCTGCTTCGCTACGTGCGACATTTAATATTACGCCGTGGTTGTTAATCGTACCG
>JAZUPN010000048.1:0-6467 GCA_045605245.1 Alistipes sp.
TTGCGGTGGCAAGAGCGCAGAGAGTGTAGCTACTGTTCAGCCTGAGAAGGTGCTGATTAAGACCGCCGAGGCTATTTCGGCTCCCGTTGGTCAGTTGGTAGAGGTTACGGCTAACATTCAGCCCTACAAGCAGAACTCGATAACCCCTGCTGTTCAGGGCGTGCTTATCGACAAGATTTTGGTTGATGTAGGTGATTATGTATCGAAGGGTCAGCTTGTTGCAGCAATGGACCCCATTCAGTACAATCAGGCAAATACCCAGTTGCTCAACTTGGAGGCTGACTTGGCTCGTATGACTCCCGTATTCGAGGCAGGCGGTATCTCGGAGCAGCAGCTCGACGCAATGAAGACACAGGTGGCAGTTCAACGCGATGTAGTTGCTAACTTGAAGAAGAATATCGAGCTCCGTTCGCCTATTTCGGGTGTTGTTACGGCTCGTAACGCCGAGGCAGGCGATATGTTTGCCAATATGCCCATTTTGCAGATTATGCAGATCAATCCGTTGAAGATCACCGCAAGCATCTCGGAGAAGTATTTCTCGAAGGTTAAGATGAATATGCCCGTTGAGATTGCGACCGAGGTTCTGCCCGACGAGAAATTTACGGGTAAGGTATCGTTGATCTATCCCGCAATGGACGCTGCAACCCGCACCTTCACCGTTGAGATCACTATTCCCAACGCTGGTAACAAGCTGCGCCCTGGTATGTTCGCACGCGCAATCTTCAATCTCGGTGAGGTTGAGAGCGTATTGGTTCCCGATGTAGCGGTTAAGCGTCAGGCAGGTACCGCAGAGCGTGCTGTATTCGTCGTTAAGGAGGATGGTACGGTTGAGCGTCGCGTAGTTGAGTTGGGCCGTCAGATCGACAAGAACTATGTTATTCTGTCGGGTCTGAATGCAGGCGAGCAGGTATCGATTACCGGTTTGAGCAAACTCGATGACGGTACCGCTGTTGAGGTTAGCAACAATTAATAATAAAAGGAGAGAAGTAATATGAAAATTTACGAATCAGCCGTTAGAAAGCCGGTATCGACCTGCCTGCTCTTCTTGGGTGTGATCATCTTCGGACTCTTCTCGTTGAAGAATCTGGCTATCGACCAGTATCCGGAGATGGACCCTCCTTATATTACGGTCGCTACGGTCTATGCGGGTGCTAATGCAGCCGATATCGAGACCAATATTACCAGAGTTTTGGAGGATCAGCTCAACTCGGTAGAGAATCTGAAAACTATGACCTCGACTTCGAAGGACAACGTTTCGATGATTACGTTGGAGATGGAGTGGGGTGCAGATCTGAACGAGGCGATGAACGACGTGCGCGACATTGTCAGCCGTACGCAGACCTTGTTGCCCGATGAGGTGGAATATCCTACCATCTTCAAGTTCAGTACTTCGATGATGCCCGTAATGATGCTCTCGGTTACAGCCGAGGATAGCTATTACGCAATGGATAAAATTCTTGACGACCGTCTGGTGAATGTCTTGAACCGTGTGAATGGTATCGGTTCGGTTACGGTTGTCGGTCAGCCCGTTCGTGAGATTCAGGTCAATGTCGATCCTGAGAAGATCGAGGCATTTGGTCTGACTATCGAGTCGATTGGTGGCATCATTGCATCGGAGAATATCAACGTACCCGCAGGTACGATGGATTTGGCGAGCGGTACCTATAACGTTAAGGCCGATGGTGAGTTCACCGATAGCGAGCAGCTGAAGCATTTGGTCGTTTCGAATCGCGGTGGCCGCATCGTTAAGCTGTCGGATGTAGCCGAGGTTAAGGATACTATCCAGAAGATCACGATGGATACCCGTGCCAATGGCCGTCGCTCGGCGATGATTATGATCCAGAAGCAGTCGGGTGCAAACACCGTTGAGATCGTTAAGGAGATTCAGGAGCGTCTGCCTGCAATTGAGGCATCGCTGCCTAATGATATTAAGATTGTTGAGATTTCGAACGGTGCAACCGAGATTCAGAAGAGTATCAACTCGCTGGTTGAGACCGTCTTGCTGGCGTTCGTATTCGTCATCATCGTCGTAATGGTCTTCTTGGGTCGCTGGCGTGCAACGTTCATTATCTGTATGACCATTCCTATCTCGTTGGTAACGGCATTTATCTATCTGTTTGCGACGGGATCGACCCTGAACCTTATCTCGCTGTCGTCGTTGTCGATTGCGATCGGTATGGTTGTGGACGACGCGATTGTGGTATTGGAGAATATTACCACCCATATCGAGCGTGGTTCGAGCCCGAAGGAGGCTGCAATCTATGCTACCAATGAGGTATGGCTGTCGGTAATCGCAACCACGCTGGTAGTCGTAGCGGTATTTATGCCTCTGACGATGATGACCGGTATGGCAGGTATCCTGTTCAAGGAGTTGGGTTGGATCGTTTCGATCGTGGTATGTATGTCAACCACTGCGGCAGTTACGCTGACCCCGATGTTGTCGGCATATATCCTCTCGTCGGAGGGCGGTAAGCACGACTATAAGGGCTTCGGTATCGTCTATAAGCCTATCGATAAGTTCCTCGATTGGTTGGACGACGCTTATGCAACGATGTTGGCTTGGACGGTTCGTCATCGTTGGGCAACTGTCACTATCGCATTGGTAACCTTCGTGGCTTCGTTGGGTCTGTTGAAGTACGTTCCGTTCGACTTCTTCCCCCAGTCGGATAATGCACAGATTACGGCAACGATCGAGACCGAGCAGAACCTCTCGATGGAATATACCCGCCAGATTACTGAGCAGATTGATGCAATTGTAGCAGAGAAGTTCCCTGAGGTTCAGTTGGTTGCTGCTCGTACGGGCCAGAGCTCGTCTAACAATGCTATGGCTGCAATGCAGAAGTCGGGTTCGAATATGATCAGCTATAACCTGCGTCTGCCTCGTTCGACCGAGCGTGAGCGCACGATCTTCGAGATTGCCGATTTGTGGCGTCAGGAGTTGGCAAAGATTCCCGAGATTACCCAGTTCACCGTTAATCCCGGTGGCGGTGGCGGCGGCATGGGCGGCGGTAGCAATGTAGAGATTAAGGTCTTCGGTTACGACTTGGATAACTCTAACCGCGTTGCTATCGATCTGCGCGAAAAGATTTCGAAACTTCCGGGCGTGCGTGATGCCGATCTGTCGCGTGATGATCTTCGTCCCGAGTACAACGTAACATTCGACCGCGAAAAGCTGGCTCTCTATGGTTTGAGCAATGCATCGGTATCGCAGGCCGTTCGTAACCGTATCGACGGTATGAAGGCTTCGAAGTACCGCGAGGATGGCGATGAGTACGATATCGTAGTTCGTTACGCAGAGGAGCATCGTACCTCGTTGCAGGACGTTGAGAATATCAACCTTATGACGGCTACGGGTCGCACGATCAAGTTGAAGGAGGTTGCGACGGTCGTTGAGGAGTTCGCAGCTCCCGATATTCAGCGAGAGAATCGTCAGCGCTTGGTTAAGGTTACGGCATCGTTGGCTCCGGGTGTGGCTTTGAGTGATGTTGTAAATGAGGTGCAGCAGGTGATCGACGAGTACGATCTTCCCGATGGTATCGACCTCGAATTGGGTGGTACATTGGAGGATCAGCAGGAGACCTTTGGCGATCTGATCTTGCTGTTGGCGCTGATCGTTGTGTTGGTATATATCGTAATGGCAACGCAGTTCGAGTCGATGACAATGCCGTTTATGATTATGATCTCGATTCCCTTCGCATTTACGGGTGTATTCCTCGCTTTGTGGGTTAGCGGTACTTCGTTGAGCTTGATCGCACTGATTGGTGCAATTATGCTGGTAGGTATCGTAGTTAAGAACGGTATCGTGATGGTGGATTACACCAACCTGCTTGTTGAGCGTGGTTCGAGCGTAGCCAAGGCTGCTGTTGCAGCAGGTAAGAGCCGTCTGCGTCCCGTATTGATGACCTCGCTTACAACCGTATTCGGTATGGTGCCTATGGCGATGGGCCTCGGTGAGGGTTCGGAGATTTGGCAGCCGATGGGTGTTGCCGTAATCGGCGGTCTGACCTTCTCGACCATTTTGACACTTCTCGTTCTGCCCGCGCTGTATGTAATCTTCCGCGACCGCAAGGTTAAGGAGCAGGGTGGTGCCGACGATATTCAGCACGACGGCGTGAGCAAGCGTAAGCAGGCAATAGCTAACAAGGTTAACTAATTAATTGATCTACAAAACGATGAAAGCAGTATTTATTTCATATAATCAGGCTTTGACCGAACGTGTAATGGCGATTTTGGATCGCAATGGCGTACGTGGTTTCACCAAGTGGGAGTTGACCCACGGTCGTGGTACGGTCGATGGTGAGCCTCACTACGCATCGCACGCTTGGCCTGCAATGAACTCGTCGATTTTGACGATCGTTGAGGATGAGAAGGTGAAGCCTTTGATGGATGAGTTCCGCGCAATGGATGCCGATACCAAGATGCAGGGTTCGCGTGCATTCGTTTGGAATATCGAGCAACAGATGTAGCAAACACATCAAACTCTACTTTATATAATCTGTATGATGGAGCCGCTCCGATGTGTGGGCGGCTCTTTTTTATTTGCGATTCACAATTCACAATTCACAATTTCCTTTGCAATAGAATAATCCAAGTTTGTGTGCTGGGGCGGTTGCCGAAATCGAGCCTTATAATTCGATAACCTATCCAAAATCGCTTACGCAATCAATCCTATCAAAAAAAACGGCACTACAAATAAAAAAAAGCCACTCCGCAATGGAAGTGGCTTTAATTTTAATTGGGTTAATGTGAGTTATATGAAGCTCAACTTGCCCGAATGAGAATAAAGGATATTACTTCAACTCGTTCAAAATGCGCATCGCAGCGTCGAGAATAGTAGTATCGTCGAGGGTTACAACACCGCCATCGGGACCCTTCTCGTAGTGAGCACCCACTACCTGACCCGACTCAAAGTGGTTACCACCGAAATAGTTACGTACGGTGTCAACGTCGATACCGAGTTCATCTGCGATACGCTGCGAGCTGCCGCTGGGCAACTTGTCCTTGATTCTTCTGAGTTCATTAAAAGTGATAATCATAGTCGTATTTCTTTTATAGTTGATATTTTCAGTGGTACTAAAGTATGAAATATTTTTTTAACAACAAAATTTTTTTAATTAAATCGCACATTTGAGCCCGATTTTTCATTTTTCGAATCCATATAAATAAATAGGTGGCATTGCAGGTAAGTCTGCGATAAATGACATTGTGTCTGCCTTTTTGTCAGCAAATATGACATTTGTCAGTCTTTTGCATCAAGATTTTTGCTACTTGTATGCCAAAAAAAGGCCAATTTCGGGTTTGGTATAGCGTTTGTTTCAAAGAAAAGCGTCGCGCAACGGGTGCGACCGATCAAATTTTCAGAAAATAAGTATAACAATTAAAAAATAGACAAAATTATGGCAAAGATTATCGGTATCGACTTAGGTACTACCAACTCGTGTGTAGCAGTTATGGAGGGCAACGAGCCCGTCGTAATCCCCAACAGCGAGGGTCATCGCACAACCCCTTCGATTGTAGCATTCACCGACGCTAACGAGCGTAAGGTGGGTGATCCTGCAAAGCGTCAGGCTATCACCAACCCCAAGCGTACGATCTTCTCGATCAAGCGTTTTATGGGTGAGACCTACGATCAGGTTGCAGGCGATATCGCTCGCGTTCCCTACACCGTAAATCGTGGCGACAACAACACTCCCCGCGTGGATATTGACGGCCGTCAGTACACCGCACAGGAGATCTCGGCTATCATCTTGCAGAAGATGAAGAAGACCGCAGAGGACTATCTGGGCACCGAGGTAAATGAGGCAGTTATCACCGTTCCCGCTTACTTCTCGGATTCGCAGCGTCAGGCAACCAAGGAGGCAGGCGAGATTGCAGGCTTGAAGGTTCGCCGTATCATCAACGAGCCTACCGCAGCAGCTTTGGCTTACGGTATGGACAAGAAGAACAAGGATATGAAGATTGCCGTATATGACCTCGGTGGTGGTACGTTCGATATCTCGATCCTCGAATTGGGCGATGGCGTATTCGAAGTAAAATCGACCAATGGCGATACTCACCTCGGCGGTGATGACTTCGACCACGTTCTGATCGACTATATGGCCGAGTCGTTCAAGATGGAGCACGGTATTGACCTGCGTCAGGATGCTATGGCATTGCAGCGTTTGAAGGAGGCTGCCGAGAAGGCAAAGATCGAGCTCTCTTCGACCACTACGACCGAGATCAACCTCCCCTACATTATGCCCGTAAATGGCATTCCGCAGCACTTGGTGATGACCTTGACCCGCGCTAAGTTCGAGCAGTTGTGCGACCACTTGATACGCAAGACTATCGAGCCTTGTAAGATCGCTCTGCGCGACGCAGGTTTGCAGGCATCGCAGATCGACGAGGTTATTTTGGTAGGTGGTTCGACCCGTATCCCCGCAATCCAGAAGGTTGTAGAGGAGTTCTTCGGCAAGACCCCCAACAAG
>JAZUPN010000049.1:0-3744 GCA_045605245.1 Alistipes sp.
ACTACTTGGAGCGTCGTTACCCCGCATTCGGTAACCTCGTACCGCGCGACGTTGCATCGCGTGCGGCAAAGGAGCGTTGCGATGCAGGTTACGGTGTAAATGAGACCGGTTTGGCTGTATTCCTCGATTTCAAGACCGCTATCGAGCGTCTGGGTAAGGATGTTATCAAGGCTCGCTACGGCAACCTGTTCGATATGTACAAGGAGATTACCGACGTAAGCCCCTACGAGCAGCCTATGCAGATCTTCCCCGCTGTTCACTACACGATGGGTGGTATCTGGGTTGACTACAACCTGATGACTACAATCCCCGGTCTGTATGCAATCGGTGAGGCTAACTTCTCGGATCACGGTGCTAACCGTCTGGGTGCTTCGGCTCTGATGCAGGGTCTGGCTGACGGTTACTTCGTACTGCCCTACACCATTGGCGACTATCTGTCGGCAAAGATTCAGGCTCCGAAGGTAGATACCACTACCAAGGCGTTCGACGAGGCAGAGAAGGCTATTCAGGAGAAGATCGAGAAGCTGTTCGCTATCAAGGGTAATCAGTCGGTTGACGATATCCACAAGCGTCTGGGTCTGATTATGTGGGATAACGTAGGTATGGCACGTACCAAGGAGTCGTTGGAGAAGGCAATCGTTGAGATTCAGGCTCTGCGCAAGGAGTTCTGGTCGGATCTGAAACTTGTCGGCACTGCTGATTCGTTCAACGTTGAGTTGGAGAAGGCACTGCGTTTGGCTGACTTCTTGGAGCTGGGCGAGCTGATGGCACGCGACGCATTGCAGCGTGAGGAGTCGTGCGGTGGCCACTTCCGTTCGGAGCACCAGACCGAGGAGGGCGAGGCTCTGCGCCACGACGATCAGTTTGCTTACGCAGCAGTTTGGGAGTACAAGGGTATGGACGAGGCTCCCGAAATGACCAAGGAGGCACTGGATTACGAGTTCACTCACCGTGCACAGCGTAACTATAAGAACTAATTCTCACTGACGTACAATACTTTAATACAAGCAAGACTATGAATTTCAAGTTAAAGATATGGCGTCAGAAGGACGCTAAAAGCAAGGGCGAATTCAAGACCTATGAGGTGAAGAATATCGCATCGGATACCTCGTTCCTCGAAATGATGGATATCCTCAACAACGACCTGGTACACAAAGGCGAGGAGCCCGTGGCATTTGACCACGACTGCCGCGAGGGTATCTGCGGTATGTGCTCGATGCACATCAATGGCCACGCTCACGGCCCCGAAACCGCAGTAACCACCTGCCAGCTCTATATGCGTAAGTTCAAGGATGGCGAGACCATCACTATCGAGCCGTGGCGTTCGGCAGCATTCCCCGTAATCAAGGACCTCGTTGTTGATCGTAGCGCATACGACAAGATTTTGCAGACCGGCGGTTTCATCTCGGTTCGTACGGGTAGTGTAGTTGATGCTAACTGTATTCCTATCTCGAACGCTGACGCAGAGGAGTCGATGGACGCAGCAGCTTGCGTTGGTTGCGGTGCTTGCGCAGCAACTTGTAAGAACGGCTCGGCTATGCTGTTCGTTGCAGCTCGCGTATCGTCGTTGGCAAAGCTGCCCCAGGGTCGCGTAGAGGGCGCACGCCGCGCTAAGGCTATGGTTGCAAAGATGGACGAGCTGGGCTTCGGTAACTGTACCAACACCGGTGCTTGCCAGGCAGAGTGCCCCAAGTCGATCTCGATCACCCATATCGCTCGCCTGAACCGCGAGTTCCTCGCAGCAAAGTTGAAGGACTAATTAGCGGTTAGGCTCGATTTTTTCGAGCGCAAATGACAAACTCCCGATCGTCGGCTGGCGGTCGGGAGTTGTTGTTTTCATATATATAATTAAGGTGTTCGGAGGTCGATTTTGTGGTCGAAAACCAAAAAAATGCATAAAAACACAAAAAAATAGTCGAAAAATTTGGTAGATATAAAAAATGGCCGTACATTTGCACCACGAAAAAACCAATGGTGGATTCATCTAAGGGCTAGGATACGTGCCTCTCACGCACGACATAGGGGTTCGAATC
This sequence comes from Alistipes sp., assembly GCA_045605245.1. Taxonomy (GTDB): domain Bacteria; phylum Bacteroidota; class Bacteroidia; order Bacteroidales; family Rikenellaceae; genus Alistipes. The sequence continues at coordinate 2,034 of JAZUPN010000049.1, forward strand.
CCCTATCCACTACAAAAACGAAGTAAGAGGGTGTCGAGAATTCGACACCTTTTGTTTTTATTGGCGGTGGCGCAAGTTTACTTACAGACATCTGCCGATAAAAACAAAAGAAGGTTGATTTATCAACCTCTTGCGGAGTTTTTTGTTCAGGCCCCGCGGCGAGCGCAGGGGATCACCAACGAGCAAAAAGCGAGTGCAGTAATCCATTGATCTAAATAAACAACAAAGGCTACTAATTCGATTAGTAGCCTTTGTTGTTATATATCGCGTCGAACTTACTCCGTCTTCTCGCGTTTGCGGTTCAGCACCTTAAAGACAGTGCGGCGCAGGTCGCCATCGGCATTATCGCCCTCGTATGACCAATACATTCCGCCCTTCAATCCCTGTTGCAGAATATACTCCGCCTTGATCGCCAGCGAGGTCTCGTTCTCGTAGCCAAAGACCAACTCGCCATTCGCATCAACGATATAGGGCACCTGACCCTTCGGATCCCAGCAGAAGGTATAGTCGCCCTCGACCAGATGAGCCTGCGTCAGATCGCGCTGACGGGGAAAGCCCTTCTTGCCACGGCCATAGAACGCAAGACCCAGCACCATCTTTTCGGGGGGCACGCCGGCCTCCAAATGGAGCTTAACCGCCTCATCGACACAGATTTTCTCCATATGTTCGGTCGGATAGAGAGGCGAATTGTGGTATGGGGCCCAACCCAGATCGTAAGCCATTACGTTGGTGTGATCAACATACGGCTCGACTGCGGGAAAATCGATATACTGCGCGCTTGCCGCAGTCGCCTGCGTAAGAAGTTTATCCGCACCGATCGCCTTGCGAATATCGCGCATCATAAGGGTATAATTCTCGGTGTCGTTCTCCGAATAGGAGATATTCGCCACGCCCGTCGAAGGGTACTCCCAATCGATATCGATTCCGTCGAGCCCGAACTCCTCAACCTTCGCTGCGCAATCCTGCGCAAAACTCCAACGAAGTGCCGAGTCCGCTGCCATCTCGCTGAAATTACCGCTACCCCAACCGCCAATCGAGAGCAGAACCTTCAAATGGGGATAATCCGTTTTCAGTGCGACGATACTCTGCAATCGCTTCGGGTTATCGACCCTCACGCCCGCAAAGGTCGAATCGACGTGGCCAAAGGCGTAATTTATGTGTGTCAGATATTGCGGATCGACCTCTCTGCTTGACCAAGAGGTAACATAGGCTACAAGAATCTTGTCGGCAGGGGGCTCTACCTCCACTGCTTTGCGAGAATCGGTACAAGAGACAGCTACAAGGATGTAAATTAACGAGAAGAGAATCTTTTTCATAGTGCTAATAAAAAATAGATGCAACACTCGGTCGGAATCATAAAAGACTCGGCGGAATAATCCTCCGTAAAATTACAAAAATAAATTGAAAATTCCAACACCTCCCCCACTTCTCTCACCCGCCAACGCAAATTGGGAGATTGGGATAGAGATTATACCTTCTACTTTTTTAGGCACTTACACGCTTCTCTTAACTAAAAAATATCAACTCAAAGATCTCTCTTGCCCTCAATGCATTTTCGTTAGGTTGGCCTGCTGCCTTCGACTGCTTTATGAGAATCTATAATTGCAAAGTCCGCCTAACAAGCAAAGTAGGCGGACTTTATAGTAAAATAAGAAGTTTAAGTTTTATCATTGCCGTACAAATGCCGTACAAAACAAAAGAAAAACAGCGT
>JAZUPN010000050.1:0-11052 GCA_045605245.1 Alistipes sp.
CGCAATACCTGTGCCCTGCACGTGCTTCTTTTCTCTCTTTTCTTTCATCGTTCTATTTAGTTTAGTGGCATTCAGTTCGTTACTCGATCTCCCAATCGTAGCCGTCCTTGCGGTCCTTGACGCGGATACCGATCTCGGTCAAGCGGTTACGAATCTGATCCGACAGCGCCCAATTCTTCTCGGCCTTAGCCTGCTGACGCATTTCGAGCAACATCTCAACCAGCGGCGAGACCATATCGTTGCCCGACGCACCTGCCGACTTCTCGTCGCGCAGACCCAAAATGTCGAATACGTAACGCTTTACGATTGCACGCAGGCTCTCCAAATCCTCGGCCGAGATAGTCTGCTGACCCTCAGCCAATTGATTGATGGTGCGTACCCAATCGAACAGTGCCGAGATAACCATCGGCGAGTTCAGATCGTCGGCCATCGCCTCGGCGCAACGACGCTCCAAATCGCTCGGATCGACGGTCGATGCAGCCGACGGCTTCACCTTCGAGAGGGTCTCAACCGCCTTCATCAGACGATCCATACCCTTCTCGGCAGCCTTCAATGCCTCGTTCGAGAAGTCGAGCGTCGAGCGATACTGCGCCTGCAAGATGAAGAAACGGATTGTCATCGGCGAATAGGCCTGTTCGAGCAACTTGTGGTTGCCCGTAAAGAGCTCCTCCAAGGTGATGAAGTTGCCGAGCGACTTGCCCATCTTCTGGCCGTTGATCGTAATCATATTGTTATGCACCCAATAGCGAGCCGAGTCGTGGCCGCACGCTGCGGTCGATTGCGCGATCTCGCACTCGTGGTGGGGGAACATCAGGTCCATACCACCGCCGTGAATATCGAACTGCTCACCTAAATACTTGGCACTCATAGCCGAGCACTCCATATGCCAGCCGGGGAAACCGTCGCTCCACGGCGAGGGCCAGCGCATAATATGTTCGGGCGAAGCCTTCTTCCACAGGGCGAAATCGAATGAATTGCGCTTGTCGCTCTGGCCGTCCAACTCGCGGGTGTTAGCCTTGATGTCGTCGAGGTTACGGCCCGACAGCTTGCCGTAGTTGTATTTTGCGTTGTAGGCCTCTACGTCGAAATAGACCGAGCCATTGCTGATGTAGGCCAGACCCTTATCGAGAATCTTCTTGACATACTCGATCTGCTCGATGATATGGCCCGATGCGTGAGGCTCGATCGAGGGGGGCAGTACGCCCAACTCGCGCATTGCGTCGTGATAGCGATCGGTGTAATACTGAGCAACTTCCATCGGTTCGAGCTGCTCCAAACGAGCCTTCTTTGAGATCTTATCCTCGCCCTCATCGGCATCGTGTTCGAGGTGGCCTACGTCGGTGATATTACGCACGTAGCGCACCTTGTAGCCCTCCGATTTGAGGTAGCGGAAGAGCAGGTCGAAGGTGATTGCGGGGCGGGCGTGTCCCAAATGCGGATCGCCATATACGGTGGGGCCACATACGTACAACCCTACAAATGGCGGGTTGTAGGGTGTGAACTCCTCTTTCTTGCGCGAAAGAGTGTTGTAAAGCATAAGTTTCGCTTTCATAACACTTTGATATTTTTGTAGTAATGTTGATTTTAACCCATAAAAGTACACATTTCAGCCGAAAAAACAAAATCCCGCACCGTGAAGCGCGAGATTTTGCTCTATTTTAGCTGGTTTAACCCTTGATTTATTTGGCTTTTGGTGCTCCCAAATACTTTTCGACCTCGGCCGTAAGCTCCTCAATTGTGGGGTCGAATGCCAAAATCTCGCCCTCGTCGTTGAACAGAATGCGACGACCTGCACCATTTATGCAACCATATTGCGACCAGATATTTGCGCGGTCGTCCAGCTCAACCAACTGCGGCCACTCATAACCATCTTTGCTGATTGCAGCCTCCATTGCGTCGGTCGAGCCACTTTCGCGGGCAATGCCAATGACCATAAATCCCTGATTCCTATACTTTTCGTACAGCGGGATCATCTCCTTCGATGCGCGACGGCACGGACCACACCACGACGCCCACAGATCGAGTATCACGATCTTCGCCCCCTCGACCATCTCCGAGAGGCGGTGCATCTGACCATCGAGGTCGGGAGCCTCGAAATCGACGTAGTGGTTGCCAACTTGCAGACTCAGACCGTCGATCTGACGGCGGCAGAATTGGCTCATCGGATTCATCGGCATATTGATTGCGTAGATCTCTTCGAAAGCATCGATAAACTCCTGATCGGGAAGGCGATAGACCATCTGGCGGGCCAACATTGCAAGGCGTGCAACCGACGGCTCACCCTCGATAATCGAGAGCAGTGTCGCTTTGCGCTCGGCATTGTAACGCTCTCGCTCGGCAAGAGCCTCGGGGGTGTATTCTTCCTCCTCGGACATCGCCTGCAGACGCTCGATAAGTGCCGTGCGTTCAGGTGTATTGCCTTCGATCGCCTCGATTTGGGCAATTAATGCGTCGTACTCGTTGGTGTTGTAACGTTTCTCCTTTTTGAGTTTTTCGCGGATCGCATTTGTCGCATCCTGCAAAGCTCGCAGTTGGAGCTTATATGATTGATACTCAGCCGTTGCACCCGTTCCCTCGATTTTGTTTTTCATAAACTTGTCTTCGGGATAGAGGTCAAATTTCACGGTGCAGTTGTCTGCTATAAAGTCGATTACGCGCCACGCTCCATTCGCCAACTCGTCGGCAAATACCAACTCGCAATATTGCGGTTCGTCGATATAGAGATCGCACGAGAACTCGCCACCGCGAATGTCGATTATGGTGTGAGGTCGCGACGACTGCGCCACCATTCCGTCGATTCCGACAAATAACAACAACTCGTCAGATTGTGGGCGGTTATGTACCTTGCCCTCGATATGGCAATGTACAGCCGCATCGGTATCCTGCTCGGCGGCAGGCTGGTTACCTGCGCAAGCTGCAACGAGCAATGAGCAGAGAATCATTGTAATACGTTTCATAGTTGAATGACAATTTGTTACTGATTTCAAAATTACAAATTATAATTTGGATTTCAAAATTATTGCCATTAAGCACCAAACAAAAAAGTCGCACACCCGAAGGTGCGCGACTTTTTGTCGTTAAAGGTTTGAGAGTTTGTTACTCGGCATCCTCCTCAACAACCTCCTCTGCTGCGGGCTCTTCCGTAGCATTAATCAGCGAGTCGTTCTTAACCTCCAACAGCTCAACCTCGAAGTAGAGAGCTGCGTTGGGGCCGATCTCTGCGCTCATAGCGCGCTCGCCGTAAGCCATACTGGGGTGCAACCACATCTTGATCTTACCACCCTTACCGATGAGCATAACGCCCTCGCTCCAACCGGGGATAACCGAGTTGAGTGCGAACTCTGCGGGCTCGTTGCGATCGTACGACGAATCGAACTGCTCACCACGAATGTTCAGACCCTTGTAGTGAACGGTAACAACATCGGTCGGCTTGGTAGCGCGAACCTCTGCATCGCCCTCATCAACAATCTGATAGAGCAGGCCGCTCTCGGTCTTGGTCCATTTCTTGTCCTTCTCGATCTTTGCCAAGAAGTCCTCCGACTCCTTCAAGAACACCTTGGGAGCCTCTACCATAAACCAATTCTGCATCAGGCCGATAGTCATACGCTCTGCATCCTGACCCTGACCAAATACGCTCTGATCAGCAGCAACATCCTTGAATGCCTGCTTTACCCACTTGGTCTGTACGGGAACGCGAGCCGACATCATACCGTTACCCTGCGATACGCCCATAGCGTACGAAATCTGGTTGCGGTGAGCCTCCGAGTTGAACTCTACGCTGTCGCGGGGCGACATAAAGTAGGTCTGCAACATCTCGTCTGCCTCCTCTGCGGTCATCGAGTTCTTGCCACGAGCGATGTCCTCGATACCCTTACCGAGTTCGTCGAAATTCAAATCGACACCACCCAGGTTGTACTTAACCATATATGCGATGTTCGAACCAAGCGCATACGACAGCGAATCCAGCTCGCTATCTCCGCCAACGATGATCGACGAATCCTTCGACGAGCACGATGCCATCAGCATTGCAGCTGCGGTGGCGATAATAACCAAAATCTTTTTCATATTGTCTTTGTGTTTAATTAGTTTCGTATAAGTTTTTGCGGGGACAAATGTAATGCTTTTTTGTGAAAATGAGTCGCTTTTAAGTAATAACTTAAATTTTTTCTACACTTTTATCGCTTTGTGTCCCCCTATTTCTCCTCTTTTGCGGGGATAACCTCCACAACTTCAACTTCGAAGCAGAGTGCCTCGTTTGCACCGACCTTGCGGTTGCCGGTCGAGCCGTAGCCCAACGTCGCAGGCATCCAGAGCTTGATTTTGCCGCCCTGACCTACCAGCTGCACGCCCTCGCTCAAACCCTTAACAATCTGATCCAGAGCGAAGGTCTCGGCCTTGTTGTCGTCGTATGTGGTCTCGAACTCGTGTCCCTCTTTGGTCGTTGCGCGGTAGAGGATACGCACCTTGTCGGCGGGCTTCGATGCACGAATGGTATCGCCCTGCTCCTCAATCAGATAGAGCAGGCCGCTGTCGCTGCGCTTTACGGCCGAATTTTCGCGCTCCACGCGGGTTAGGAACGCCTCCGACTCGGCTTTGGTGCGGCGCGGCTTGATGATGTTGTAGTATTGGCGGTAGAAGGCACCGGCTTCCTCCATATCCATCTGCAATGTGCCGTTGTAGGTATCGCGGATTGCAGCGCAAAGCATCTCGACATTGAGCGTCGAATCGGTGTTGTATTTGAGGTTATAGCCCACGTTCATACCGATTACATAGGCCAACGAATCGGCCTCACTTTTGAGGGCGTGGCCGCCATTCGATGAGTTACAGGCTGTCAGCGACAAGATGGCGATGAGAGCCGCGAGGATCGAAAAATTCTTCATATCTTATTCAGTTTTAATTATTTGTCAATTTGTGAGGAGAGCGTGGCACAGCACAATTTATAGAGCATACGCGCTCCGACCATCTCGTCGATGCAACCGATCTTCGAGGGGGCAACTTCGACCAGATCGAAGCCGATGATGCGGCGGCCGCTCTCGACCACACGCGAGATCAGATATGCCGCCTCGTTAAAGGTCAGTCCACCGACAACGGGAGTGCCTGTCGTCGGGCAGTATTGCACTTCGAGGGCATCGATATCGAAGCTGATATAGACCTCTGCGGGCAGCTGTTCAACGATCTGCGTGCAAAGCTCGGCCCACGTCTTACCTTCGTAGCGGGCGCGACTTAATGTGCGGTCGGTGAAACTTACGATGCGCTCCTCACTATCGGCCAGTTCCTGCTCGGCATCGCAGAAGTCGCGCACTCCGACCTGCACCAGACGATCGATCTGGGGCACATCGCGCAACAGATTGTACATAATCGAGGCGTGCGAATATTCGAAGCCTTCGTAGGCAATGCGCAGGTCGCGGTGAGCATCGAAGTGCAACATTCCGAAGTGAGCGTGTCGCTCGGCAACGGCACGCACTGCTCCGTATGGAGTCGAGTGGTCGCCACCTACCAAACCGACGATCTTGTCGTTGTCAATCAGTTGTTTAGTCTTGTCATAAATGGTTGCGTTCATCTGCTCGCAAGCCTTGTTGATCTCCTCCAATTGGGGTGCAAGACTCTCGATGGCGCAACCCTCTTCGAGTGCGTCGATCACTTTCTTCGATTCGGCACGCCACTGCTGGCTCTGTGCGAGCATCTGCTCATCGGGATCGAGAGCCGCAATGCCTTTCTGCCACGCATTGTGGTAGTCGGCATCATAGAGGTCGAGCTGTGTCGAGGCTTCGCGGATGGCTGCGGGGCCGTTTGCTGTGCCGTCGCCATACGAAACGGTAACATCCCAAGGTGCCTCAATCAGCACCAAATCGGCATCCTCGCAGGTGAAATGCAGACCATAGTAGTTGCCATTTGCCACGCCTACGCCGTTAGGATCGAACGTCTTATCCATTATTTCGGTCATTTACATCGATTTATAACATACAAAGATACAAATTTTTTCGGTTAGCTGCGACTATTTCTCGACTCTTCAAAATTTTTTATCGTCGCAACGCAATATTCGCCGCGCATATGCGTTATTTATGCAGACCAACGCGAGAGCGTGGTTTGAGGATTTTTCATAATCAATAGATTAAAGTTGGGGCCTGACCGAAGCAATTCGGTCAGGTTTTTTTGTGCTTGGCGGTCGGTTACTCTCTGTTGGTTGCTCTCTATTGTCGGTCGGACAGCGTGATACGAAAAACGAGAGCCACCCGACACTCTGCGGATAGCTCTCGTTTTTTTGTGCTGTCGATTCTTGCGAATCTCGATCGCTCTATTGTGCAATCATCTGGATCAGATCGTTCTCCTCGACACCGATCGAGCGATAGAAATCGTTCATCTCGGCAACGATCTCGCGGCGGCCATAGCGTGCGGCAGTCAGGTAAAGACCCTCGTAAAGTTCCAATTTCTCGTCGAGAACGGGATTGATAAGCGACTGCTTGTTGCCGTCGAAACGTGCATAGTAGTCGATATGCTCAACCAACTGACGGGCAAAGTCGCGCAGAATTGCATCGCCCTTCTCCTCGCCACCGGCCTCGTAGTAGCCCTCGATGATGGGCAGCGTACTCATCTCGGAGTATTCGAGCTGCGTGAAGGGCAGACGCTCGACAGCCGTATCGAGAACTTTCAGCGCACGCTCCTTATCGCCCTCTATCACAAGCTCTTTTGCCAAAGCTGCGAAGCCGTCGCGGGCGTGAGCAACGTTGAGGTTATAGGTAACAAAACCATCGACATAGACTCTCTCGTCGGCGATATTTCCGTAGCGGAACTTCTCCATCATCAGCGGATAGGTGTAGTCGGTATCGATGCGACCGATAACGCTGTTACGCGATGTGAGAGGGGTAAAGATCGGCACAAGGCGGTACGAGTAACCGTCGAACTGCAAGTAGGGCAGCAGACCGAACTTCTGCAACGAATAGATCTGTGTGAAGTAGATCGGGCGTTTCCAATCGAAGTGAGCTAACATATCGAGGAACATCAGATCCGACTTCTCGATCGCGGTCTTGCCCTCGCTGATGCTGATATAGACCGTATCAACCATCAGGTGAGCATCCTTCTCGCTGACGATGCCGCTTGCCAGAGCATTCTCCTTATTTACGGGCAGAGCCAAGATGCGGGCAGGGATGTAGTCGTTCCAACTGCCGTCGCTCATCTGCACCTTCGAGTGGCGATCCTCGCTTGCCACGAAATCGATGACATCGCTCAATTCGACGGGGCGTTCAAAGCGATTAATAACGGGTACCAATTCGTTGCAATAGGTATATTTCTCGCGCGGCAGAGTGAAGGGAACGGGTGCCGCATCGTTCGAACGGATACGCATCTGGTCGATATACCACTCTGCACCCAAGTAGCTCATATTCATAATCTTCACGTCGGGACGCACGCCCTCGACCTCCTGATTGTACCAGAGCGGGAAGGTGTCGTTATCGCCATAGTTGAGGATAATCGAATTGGGCAGTGTTGATGCGAGATAGTTGCTGCCGATGTCGCGTGCCACGTAGCGATGGCTGCGGTCGTGATCGTCCCAGTTCTCGGCTGCAAGGATCGACGGCACTACGGCGCAGATAGCCGTGGCGGTCAGTGCGATAGCCACGCCGTTGCGCTTGGTCAGACGAGCCAATGCGTCGCGTATAGAGAGCACTCCCAGACCGATCCAGATCGAGAAGGCGTAGAACGAACCTGCATATACGTAGTCGCGTTCGCGCGGCTCCGAGGGCGAGGTGTTGAAATAGACAACCAACGCGATACCCATCATAATAAAGAGCCACATCACGATCGAGAAGTTCTTCGGATCGCGGTTAAGCTGATAGATCAGACCGATCAGACCAAGCAGGAAGGGGAGGAAGAAGTAGGTGTTTCGACCCTTATTCGAGGCCAGATCGTCGGGGATATTGTCTTGTGGACCGAGGTAGAGCTCGTCGATAGCGCGGATGCCCGACAACCAATTGCCGTCGGTGAGCGTCGAGGTGCTTGCCTGACGATCGTTCTGGCGACCGACGAAGTTCCAGAGGAAGTATCGCCAATACATATAGTTGAGCTGGTACGAGAAGAAGAAGTACAGATTCTCGCCAAATGTGGGCTCAACGAATGAACGCTGCTGGCCGCTCTCATCGAGGAATGTTACGCGCTTGCCGAAGTCGGGTACCTCGATCTTTATGGGGCGACCCGTCTCGTCGCGGAGTATATTGCCCTGCTCGTCGCGCTTGAAATCGCTACGGGTGCGATATGAAGCCCAAGCCTCGTATTCGCGGCTATCCTTGTGGGCATTCCACATACGCGGGAAGAGGTGCTTATGCTCGTCGGGGAAGACGTAGCCGCTCAAAACCTCCTTCTTGTGATACTTGCCGTCATCACCAACGTAGTATGCATTTTCGGTCGTAACGTCGAGAATCGGAGTCGAGTAGTAGGCTCCATAGAGCAGCGGACGCGCACCATACTGATCACGATTCAGTACCGAGAGCAGAGCGTAGGGGGTATTCGGGTTGTTGCTGTTCATCGGGGGATTTGCCACCGCGCGAATGGTCATCGAAGCGTACGAGCTATAACCGAGCATAATGACCGTTGCGGCCAACGCAATGGTATTGAGCAGCACCTTCCCCTTTTTATGGGTGTACCAAACGGCTGCGCCCAACGCCGTAAAGAGCGCGAAGACAAAGAAGATCATACCCGAATTGATGGGAAGACCTAACGAATTGACAAACAGATGATCGACCGCTGCGCCGACTGCAACCGTATAGGGGATCAAAATGCCATTTACGGCCAGCAGAATTGCGCCCGCCACGCAGGTCGCAACGACAACGCCTTTCAGCGTGATCGTATCCCACTTGCGGAAGTAGTAGATAAATACCAACGCAGGGATAGTCAGCAGGTTAAGGATATGAACACCGATCGAAAGACCCATCAGATATGCAATCAGAATCAGCCAACGATTGGCGTGCGGCTCATCTGCCACATCCTCCCATTTGAGCATCGCCCAAACCACCAGTGCCGTAAACATCGACGAGAGCGCATAAACCTCACCCTCGACCGCCGAGAACCAGAAGGTGTCGGTGAAGGTGTATGCCAATGCGCCCACTGCACCTGCGCCGAGGATTGTCCAGATCGTACCATTAGTCAGCTCACGACCCGATGCGGTGTAGATTCGACGCGCGAGGTGGGTGATTGTCCAGAAGAGGAACAGAATACAGAAACCGCTTGCGATCGACGACATTGCATTGACCATCATTGCCAACGAGTCGGTCGAGGGCGCGAAGAGCATAAACAGTCGGGCCAGCATCATAAAGAGGGGCGCACCGGGAGGGTGTCCCACTTCGAGCTTGTACGATGTAGCGATAAACTCGGCGCAGTCCCAAAGGCTTGCGGTCGGTTCCATTGTGAGCAGATAGACCGCAGTTGCAACAGCAAAGACGATCCAACCTACTAAATTGTTGAGTTTCTTGAAGTTATTCATAAATTGAACTATATTCGCTTAATTCTAAACTACAAATGTACTAAAATAACGTCGAACTTCAATTTTTATTTGCCCGAAACCGAGAAAAGTTTTGCAATTCAGCCCTTTTGCGACACTTTTTTGCTCGCTCTTTTTTTACTCGCTTTTTTTGCCCACTCACTTTTGCTCGCCCTCTTTTGCTCGCAGGCCGCCTGATCCCGCCATAAACAAAAAAGCCTATCCGAATATTGTCGAATAGGCTTTTCGTGATTATTGATAGCGGAGCGATAGTCCGCCTGATAGTTGTCAGCTTGCGACTACTTCTTCTCCTGCTTCTTGCGGTTGTTGTACAAGAAACGCTTGATCTTCATCGAAGGGGTCTTCTGGAACTCATCAACCTCCTCGACCTCGGCAATGCGCGAGAACTTATTCACTTGCGAATTAACGTACTGCATAACCTCCTTCTTAACCTCCTCCATTTTCTCGGTGAGGTCATCCTTGAAGTCGTAGTAGCGACGCTCCAACTCCTCGCGGTTGAAATTTACAAGGGCAACCAGATGGCCCTCCTCCATCGTTACGATCGACTCGGCAACCAACGAGTTGCTGTTGATTACGTGCTCGATCTCTTCGGGATAGATATTCTCACCGCTGGGGCCTACGATCATACTATTGACACGACCCTTGATGTAGATATATCCATCCTCATCGATCTTTGCGATATCCTTCGTGCGGAACCAACCATCCTCGGTAAATACCTCCGCCGTAGCTTCGGGATTCTTGTAGTAGCCCTGCATTACGCAAGGAGTCTTAACTACCAACTCGCCCTCGCCCTTCTCATTCAGATTTTCAAGGCGTACCTCGACACCGCCCATTACGGGACCGGTCGAAGAGAGGCGGGTCATTCCGGGCAGTGCGCCTGCAATCAGCGGAGCAGTCTCGGTCAAACCGTAGCCGATAGCGTAGTTGAACTTACCTTCAAGCAGGAACTGCTCGGCCTGCGGATCGAGCTTCGCGCCGCCGATACCGAAGAAACGAATGCGGCCGCCAAAGACCTTTGCCAACTTCGCTGATGCTACGCGGTGCAACAGGCGACGAGTGGGAGCCCAGCCGTAGAGAGCGCGGGTAACAGCCTTCGAGTTGAAGGTTGCAAGTACTTGATGCATAAAGATTTTCTCGATGATCAGCGGCACGATCAACATAATGGTCGGGCGTACCTGCTTCAATGCGGGCAGCAGTACCGATACCGTAGGCGGACGATCCAGATAGGTTACATTCGAGCCGCGCGACATCGGGAAGAGCATACCGAGCGAGCACTCGTAGGTGTGCGACAGAGGCAGCACCGAGAGCCATACGTCGTCGCGATGAATCGGGTAGAGCTGCTGCAACAGATGCAACTGCGAGCAGAGGCTGTAATGGGTATGCATCACGCCTTTGGGCGACGAGGTTGTGCCTGAGGTGTAGATGATTGCGGCCAGATCCTCCGGTTTGGGATCGGCCATCGAGCCCTGCTCATTGACATTCTGCGCCAGAACACTGAGATTCTTTGTACGGATGACGATATTCGACTTGGCTACGCGCTCCTTCGAAACTTTGGTGTAGAG